>JBKKAT010000774.1:0-11190 GCA_046714535.1 Acidobacteriota bacterium
GCCATCGCCCGGGTCACCATGCTTTCATCAAACAGTTCGTACCGGTTTCTTCCAAGAACTTTTGCGCGATACATCGCAGTATTCGCATCATGCAAAATATCCTCCGGCCTATCGTAGCCGGAGGAGCCTTTCGCAATTCCTATGCTTGCGCTGACATAAAAATCCTGGTCATTGATATTGAACGGAAGCGCGAGATGTTGTTGAATTCGATCCGCAACAAAAGTCGCATCCTTTACAGCCTGTATGTCTTCCAGCAGCACCACGAATTCATCTCCGCCCAGGTGCGCCACAGTGTCACCAAACCTCAGAGATGCCTCAATCCGGCGCGCACAAGCGACCAGCAAACGGTCGCCAATCTCGCGTCCGGAGGCGTCATTCACAGCTTTAAACTGATCCAGATCAATATAGAGAAGTGAAAACAGATAATCGGTGCGACGTTTCGTTCTTTTGACCGAGCGTCCCAAACGATCCATAAATAATGTTCGATTCGGCAAACCGGTCAAGGCATCATGATACGCCGTGAAAGGCGATGCCTTGTCGGTGATGTCTTCGCAAAGTGTGATGACCGCTTGTGGGTTGCCCGCCTCATCTGAAATGACTTCCGAAAGAATTTGAACGGGGAAAATGGTTCCGTCATGCCGGACATTTACGCTCTCTCTTCGCCAGCTGGAAATTTCGCGCGCGTCATCGACCGTGATTCCTTTCCATAAATCGCGTGGCGCGAAAATACGGGCGTCTTTCCCGACCAAATCAGAGACTTCATAACCATGCATTTTGGCTTCGGCCTGATTTGTATAAAGGATCCTGCCATCGAGACTGGTGATGGTAACGCCCAGATTCACCTGATCCATGGCCCGGGTCAACAACTGAAGAACTTGCTGCTTTCCGGGCTTTCGAGCCCCTTTCGTCATAGTTTTGCCGTATTGTATAACAGAAATTACATTCATCGTACTCGTGATCGTGCTCTTGCTCATGCTCATTTCAATTTCGAAAAGGGCAAGAGCACGAGCATGATCATGAGCACGAGTTAAGGAGGAAAGCTGTATGCCCTGGATGGAAGTGACGATGCCAAAGAGAGAGAACGAAATCAAGGAGGGTCTTGTCAAACGCTTAAATCAGGAGTTTATCGATGCAACCGGATTTGAGGAGGAGATACTTTACATCCGTTTGTCTGAATTCGAAAGGACCGATGCAGGCGCAGCGGGTCAATTAGCGGGAGTTGCAGGTGTTGCTCATGTGGTTCTTTACACCCCCCGGATGCGTTTCGATGTGAAGAGAATGGTGGTGAGCGGAATCACAAACGCCTTTGAGGGAACTGACGCGAAACCACTCATTCATATTCTGGAATTCCCTTACGAGAATATAGGTGTAGACGGAAGATTACTGACGGACACAGATGAGGAACTGGCCTCGCGCCCGTACTATTTTGTGCTGCCTCGCTGAGTATTTTTAACAGAAGCAAACGAAGACGAACAAAGAGAATAAATTCCGAAATTTCTCCCTCTCCAGCGATTCCGCAGAAGATCCCTATGGCAATATGTAACCATTAAAACTATAATAGATGGTTACAAGAAGTTTAGGAGGATGAAAATGATCGCAAGGATGTGGAAAGGCAGAACAAAGAAAGATGTGGCGGAAGAATACGCGCAGTATCTGAACGAAACGGGAGTCAAGGATTGCCGCAATACAGAAGGAAACCGTGGTGTGAATGTGCTCCGTAAAATCACTCGGGAATATGCGGAGTTCTGGTTTATTTCTTTCTGGGAATCCGAAGAGCATATTCGAAGCTTCGCCGGTCAAGATATCAATAAAGCTGTTTACTACCCGAGAGATCCGGAATATTTATTGGAGTTACAACCCAACGTCGAGCATTTTGAAGTTCTCGTTGGGGCCATTAACTCCTGAAGCGCATCCATAAAAAGTAGAAACTGGTTGCGAGCCACCAGATTCCGACATAGCGAAAAACCAGGAGCGTATTTCTTGCGCCAATCAAGAACAGGTTGTGAATGGGAAATGGAAATACGGCGTGGGCGGTTCTGTGCCCTGAGGTGTAAGCGAAAGAAATAATGACCACGGTCAGGGCGATTACAAATTGAAACACAAAATGGTTCCACTCCACGGGAAATTCGATGATTCCAACATCGTTCAGGACCATAACAACCACATACCAGCAGAGAGTCGCGAATATTCCAATGCGTAAGGGGATGCGATAGCGATAGCAGAAGGCGAAAAATTTTCTGGCCCGCTCAGAACAGCGATGGGCGCACAACTGGATTCGAACCTGTTCTCCTGACAGAACATCCAGCGTGCTGCGCGAATGTTTTGTGCTTCCACACCAAAAACACCGTTTGCCGGCATTGCGAAAGAAAAACGGTCTCGCGATCAGCCGATGCACAAATACGATAGCGATGGCGGCAGCAAAACTGGGTAAAACCCCGAACGGATATTTCAGAAGCAGCGTCAACACGAGCGGAATGAACAGGAACAGCAACAACCCCAGCCCGTGTACCATGGCAAATTATGTTCTGTGAATATTATTGGCGCAACTGGTCCATTTTCAGGGAGCTGATTTTTTTCTTGGTCTGTTTGGATCTCTGCGGTAGAGTAATACGTTACGAGGGGGACGATCCGTGGCGTTGGTTGCAGGGTCCAGCTTGGGACCATACGAAATTATTTCACTCCTGGGCGCCGGGGCGATGGGTGAAGTTTATCGCGCAAAAGATTCTCGTCTCGGGCGCGAGGTTGCGATTAAGGTTCTTGCCGATCATCTTTGCCGAAATCCGGAACATCTCGCTCGTTTTGAAACGGAAGCGAGAGCGTTGGCCTCTTTGTCTCATCCAAACATTCTTGCGATCCATGATTTCAGCAAAGAGCGAAACTTCTATTTTGCTGTCATGGAATTACTGAACGGCGAAACCTTACGAAGCCGCTTGCATAACGGACCCTTGCCATGGAAAAAAGCGCTGGAGATTGGGATTGCTGTCGCAGAGGGTCTTTCTGCGGCGCACTCAAGAGGCGTCATTCATCGCGATTTAAAACCGGTGAACATTTTCATATCTACTGATGGATTGGTAAAAATTCTGGATTTCGGACTCGCGCGTTCCAAGGAGATTCTTCCCGGCGCGTCGCAACCCGGACAAACAGAGCCGGGAACCGTACTGGGGACTGTGGATTATATGTCACCGGAACAGGTGAAAGGATTGGTCGCGGATGAACGAAGCGACTTTTTTTCATTCGGTTGTGTCCTTTATGAATTGCTGATTGGAAAAACTCCCTTTTCGCGAAACGATCTGGGCGATACGCTGATCGCCATTCTGAAAGAGGAGCCTGTCTTTCCCGATAATGCCGATATTCCTTTCGGCTTAGAACGGTTGGTGCGGCATTGTTTGGAAAAAAATCCCGAACAACGTTTTCAGTCGGCTCGCGATCTTGCTTATGATTTAAGGGCGGTCTGGCATGACTCTTCCATTGTAAAGACGACCGTCATTTCAGCAGGCAAGCATAAATCAAAACGCAAAATTCTTTTTTCCGCAGTCGCTTTGCTTCTCGCTTTGCTGGCTGGCGGCCTGATCCTGTTTCGGCAAAATTCCCGTTCGATCGATTCTTTAGCCGTTCTACCTTTTTATTCTGATACCACGAACGCAGAAACCGATTATCTGGTGGACGGTATTACAGAGAGCATCATCGCGAATTTATCGCAGTTGCCCGGACTGCGCGTTAAAGCACGCAGCACCGTGTTTCGATACAAATCAAAAGAGGTTGATCCGCAAGAAATCGGGAAGTCTTTAAATGTAAGCGCCGTGCTGGTCGGCAGAGTGTTTCAAAAAGAAAACACCCTAACGATTCGAGCCGAGCTGGTGAACGTTGAGGATGGCTCTCAGTTGTGGGGAGAACAATACAACCGGCGCTTATCCGATCTCTTTAAAGTGGAGCAGGAGATATCCACAGAAATAACGGAAAGGTTGAAATTAAAACTTTCCGGTGAAGAAAAGAAGCGAATCGCAAAAACATATACGTTCAGCAACGATGCCTATCAAGCCTATCTCAAAGGCCGTTATTTCTGGAACAAGAGAACACCGGACGGCCTCAAACAAGCGATTCACTTTTTCGAACGCGCGATCGATTCGGATCCCAACTATGCACTCGCTTATGCGGGGCTCGCCGATTGCTACAGTCTGCTAACGGATTACGCAGGTGTTCCTCCGGGTGAATCCTTTCCACGCGCGAAAGCAGCGGCCCAAAAGGCGTTGGCGATTGATGATGGAGTCGCCGAAGCTCACGTTTCGCTTGCACACATTTATTTCATTTACGATTGGAACTGGAAGGATGCTGAAGCTGAGTACAGGCGAGGACTTGAACTCAGCCCCAATTACGCCACAGGTCATCACTGGTTTGGTTGGTACTGGGCGATGCTGGCAAAACATGAAGATGCATTGGCTCAGATCCATCAAGCGCGGGAACTGGATCCGCTTTCGATGATCATTAACGCAAATGCAGGCCTCTTCCATTTTTTTGCAAGACAATATGATGATGCGATCCGGCAATATAACCGCACACTCGAATTGGATCCGAACGTACCGTTGCTGAACTACTACATGGGAATGAGCTATGAACAAAAAGGGGAATTGCCGCAGGCTCTTGCCGTATATCAAAAAGCGTATGCCGCCTCTTCACAGAGTCCCGGGATTTTGTCTTCCATGGGACGAATTCACGCATTGCTGGGAGATCAGCAGAAGGCAAAGGAATTTGAAGACAAGCTGAATCAGCTGGCGGCTACCCGTTACGTTTCTCCCTGCATCATCGCTAGAATTTCGGTCGCTTCGGGTGATTACGATCGCACTTTTGAGCTGCTTTCCAAAGCCTTTGCTGACCGGGATGAACTTTTGCTGTGGCTGAAAGTGGATCCGAGATTTGATCCTATTCGAAACGATTCCCGCTTTGTTCATCTCCTCAAGAAGATCGGACTTCCGTGATCTCAGCGGGAACAATTCTGCGGCTTTGAATTCTTCCCTATGCAATATGCAATTTGCAATATTATGTTATATTCTTGCCTCACTAGTCACTGGTCACGAGTCACTAGACACTTGATGAGTGGAGGTTTCACCCATGGCTTTGGAATTGGTACAGGTCATTACGGAACAGGGCTCGATTAATCAGAAGGCCGAACCTGCTATTCCGGATCAGGATTTACTAAAGCTTTACCGGACGATGGCACTCACCCGGCAATTTGATGACCGCATGCTGAAACTTCAGCGGCAAGGTCGAATCGCTTTCTATCTTCAATCTTTGGGAGAAGAGGCTGCCCATATCGGAGCCGCATACGCGTTGGAGGACAAGGACTGGATCTATCCATCCTATCGTGAGCCAGGTGCCGCCTTTTATCGTGGTTTTCCTTTGACCAAATATGTTTCTCAATTGATGGGGAATGCGAATGATCCGATCAAAGGAAGACAGATGCCGGTTCATTTCTCTTATCGTGAAGGAAATTTCACGTCCGTTTCCAGTCCTGTTGGCACACAAATTCCGCAAGCTGTGGGAACCGCATGGGCTGCAAAATTAGCGAAGGATCCGATCGTTGTTCTTGCTTATTTTGGCGAGGGAGCTACTTCTCAAGGCGATTTTCATGTTGGACTGAACTTCGCGGGTGTTTTCAAAACGCCCTGCATTTTCTTTTGCCGCAACAATGGTTATGCAATTTCAGTTCCTCTTTCACGCCAGACTGCTTCGGAAAGTATTGCAATCAAAGCCAAAGCGTACGGCATCGAAGGAGTACGCGTGGACGGCAATGACATTCTGGCCGTCATCAAAGCAACACGGGAAGCCGCGGATCGCGCGCGGCGGGGTGATGGGGCAACTTTGATCGAAGCGGTGACTTACCGGCGTGGCGCACATTCTTCCAGCGATGACCCTCGCATGTATCGAACGGATGAGGAAGTGGAGAGACAAACTCTGCTCGACCCGATCTTCCGTTTTCGGAAATATCTGGAAGAAAAAAAATTATGGAACGATCAGAAGGAAGATGCGCTGCAAGAAGAAATCAAAAATGAAATCATTACCGCCGTTGTTGAATCGGAAAAATTCGGTCCGCCTCCCGTCGAGAGCATGTTTGAAGATGTGTTCGCGGAGTTAACACCTGAATTGAAAGAACAGCAGCAATATCTGGTTGATCATCTGAAGCGCAATCCGCGGACCCCGGAGGTGAAGTAATGGCTGTCGTAAATATGATTCAAGCGCTCAATGATGCCCTTCGAATCGAAATGAAGCGCGACCCGCGCATGATCATCATGGGTGAGGATGTCGGAAAACTGGGTGGTGTCTTTCGTGTGACTCTCGATTTATACAAAGAATTCGGACCGGACAGAGTGATCGATACGCCTTTAGCAGAAGCCGGTATCATTGGAACCGCCATCGGAATGGCTCTTTACGGTTTACGTCCTGTGCCGGAAATTCAGTTCAGCGACTTTATTTTCCCTGCGTATGACCAGATCGTGAATGAACTCGCGAAGTACCGGTATCGTTCCGGCGGCCAGTATGCGTGTCCTGTGACGATCCGTACGCCGGTTGGCGGTGGTATCCGCGGCGGACACTATCACAGCCAGAGTCCCGAAGCTCTTTTCATTCATCCTGCCGGAATGAAAGTTGTTATTCCTTCCAACCCTTATGATGCCAAAGGAATGCTTTTGTCCGCGATTCGAGATGAAGATCCCGTTTTGTTTATGGAGCCAAAGAGAATCTATCGTGCCGCAAAAGGTGAAGTTCCGGAAGGGGATTATACGGTGCCGCTGGGAAAAGCTTCTATCGTTAGAGAAGGTGAGGATGTGACGCTTCTCGCGTATGGCGCGATGCTTCACACTGCCAATGAGGCCGCTGAGTTAATTGAAAAAGAAGATAGCACACGGTGCGAAGTTATCGATTTGCGTTCGCTGCTTCCGCTGGATTCGGAAACCATTTTGGAATCCGTCAAAAAAACAGGCCGCGCAGTTGTCGTTCACGAAGCTCCACGCAATTGTGGATTTGGAGCTGAGCTGATCGCATTGATAACGGAGAAAGTATTTCTTCATCTGCAAGCTCCACCTCTACGAGTTACCGGGTTTGATACTCCTTTTCCTTACACACTTGAAAATGAATATTTGCCTGATGCAGGGCGCATCCGTGAAGCCGTGCAAACGGTGATGAATTATTGAGGTGATCTATGCCATATGAATTCCGTTTGCCTGATCTTGGTGAAGGAGTTGTTGAAGGGGAAATCGTCAAGTGGCATGTGAAGCCCGGCCAGGCGGTCAAAGAAGACGATCCGATGGTGGAAGTCATGACAGATAAGGCGACTGTAATGATTCCTTCGCCACGAAAAGGAACGATTCTGGAAACGCGCGGTGAAGAGGGTGGGATTGTAAAAGTTGGCGCGGTACTGGTAACGCTGGACATGGGTGATGGGGCATCGCCGGCCGCTTCGGCTCCGGTGACCCCAGCAGAAAAACCAGCGCCTGTTGCCTCAAAACCCTCAGCGGGCGAGGCGCCCGCACCACAAACACCGCCCGCAGCACCGGCGGCAAAAGCGCTTGCTACACCGGCGATTCGCAAGATGGCGCAAGATATGGGCATCGATATTAATCAGGTTAAAGGTACAGGACCCGGTGGGCGCGTTACCAAAGAAGACCTGACCGGAACCGGAGGGCGGGCCTCCGTGCCCGCCGGTGACAAGGTTGATGGAGTCGAGGAAATTCCGCTGCGTGGGCTGCGAAAAAAGATCGCGGAAAAAATGGTGCATTCAAAACGCACTATTCCGCATTACACATTTGTAGATGAAATCGACATGACCGAATTGGTCAAGTTGCGCAAATCTGCAAAGGAGATTGCGGCCGAAAAGGGCGGAAAATTAACCTATCTGCCTTTCATCATGAACGCGTTGATGGAAGGACTCAAAAAATATCCTTTGTTGAATTCTTCGCTGGATGAAGAACGCGGAAAAATTTTACTAAAACGTGATTACAATCTTGGTGTTGGCGTTGCTACGCCGGAAGGTCTTACGGTTGTGGTTATAAAGGATGCGGACCGGAAATCGATTCTGGAACTGGCGCAGGATATCGAACGGTTGAGTGAACAGGCTCGTCAAAACAAGATTGCGCTTGAAGATCTCAAAGGAAGCACTTTTACCATCACGAGTCTGGGCAATTTAGGCGGGATGTTTGCCACTCCGATCATTAATCATCCGGAGGTCGCGATCGTTGGCATCCACAAAATTGAGCCGCGGCCGGTGGTGCGGGATGGACAAATTGTTGCGCGGGACATGATGTACATGAGCCTCTCTTTTGATCACCGCGTTGTGGATGGGGCTGTCGGAGCCGAATTTTGCGCTTATGTAAAAAAATTCCTGGAAAATCCTGCGTTGCTGTTCCTGAAACTTTGATTTCCTATGCTTGATGTCGCTCCTTCTTCGACTTCACCTCGAACGCTGAACACGCCGGACTTGCTGGAATTGTATTCACAGATGCTGCGGCTTCGTTTGCTCGATCAGCGGATGCTGACCTTGCAGAGGCAGGGCCGGATCGGATTTTACGGCACGGCGACAGGCGAAGAAGCTGCAGTGATTGGTTCGGCTTATGCGCTTCAAAAGGACGATTGGATCTTTCCGGCGTTGCGTCAAGGTGGCGCTGCGTTGATGCGCGGTTATCCGCTGGTGAATTACATTTCGCAATGCATCGGGAACTCGGGTGATGCAACCAAAGGCAGGCAAATGCCGAGTCATTACTGTTACCGCCCCGCGAATTTCGTCAGCTGGTCTAGCTGCATTGCAACACAGATTCCGCACGCAGTCGGCGCGGCATGGGCTATGAAACTTCAGGGACACAAAAATATTGCTGTTGCTTACATGGGAGACGGCGCTACATCGGAAGGGGATTTCCATGTCGCCATGAATTTTGCAGGCGTATTCAAAGTTCCGGTCGTCTTTTTTTGCCAGAACAATCAATGGTCAATTTCTGTGAACATCAAACAACAAACCGCATCTGAATCGATTGCCATCAAATCGATTGCTTACGGATTCAACGGAACGGTTGTTGATGGCAATGATGTTCTGGGTGTATACAGCGCGATGAGCAGCGCCGTGCAGCACGCGAGAGAAGGGAACGGTCCATTTCTGATCGAAGCGGTCACTTATCGCATGGGAGCGCATTCTTCCAGCGATGATCCACGCATGTACCGCTCCGATGAAGAAGTGGAAGAATGGAAAAAGCGGGATCCCATCCAACGCATGCAAAATCATTTGAAAGAAAACGGTTTCTGGAGTGACGAGGAGCAAACTGCTCTGGAAGCTCGATTGAATCAGGAAATTCTGGATGCAGTGGCGGAAGCGGAAACGCTTCCTCCTCCACCCGTCGAAACTCTATTTGACGATGTGTTCAGCGAAGTCTTGCCGCATCTGGCCGAGCAAAAAGCTAAATTAAAATAGTAATACTGTGCCCGTGACACTGGTCACTGGCCACTAGTCACTTGACACTTGGAGAAGAAATGGCTGATAAACAATGTGATGCTCTCGTAATTGGCGCGGGTCCTGGCGGTTATGTGTGTGCGATTCGGTTGGGACAACTCAAACAGAAAACAATTCTTGTGGAAAAAGCATGGATCGGCGGTACCTGTCTTCATGTTGGCTGCATCCCTTCCAAAGCGTTGATCACGGCTGCCAAATTTCATGAAAAATTGAAGCACGCCTCCGATATGGGAATTAACGTGCAAGGAGTCAGCATCGATTTTGCAAAGATGGTTCAGTGGGAAAAGGGGATCATTGAAAAATTTACGGGCGGCATCAAACAGTTGTTAAAGGCGAACGGCGTGGAATCCGTCATGGGCACGGCCCGGTTTATTTCTCCTACGGAAGTCGAGGTTCGCAACGGTGACAGCACTACAACGATATCGGCAAAAAATATTGTCATCGCGACCGGTTCGGTTCCTTCCGGTATTCCACCTTTTCCGTTTGACGGTGAACGAATCATCAGTTCCACAGAGGCTCTGGTGCTTCCGGAGATTCCAAAACGTCTCCTTGTGATTGGTGGCGGTTACATCGGCCTTGAAATGGGAATTATGTACGCTCATCTTGGGAGCAAGGTTACGGTTGTTGAAATGATGGATCAGCTTCTTCCAGGGTTTGATCAGGAACTTGTGCGAACCCTTTCCAAGAGCTTGCGTCAAAAAGGAATTGAATACTTCGTCAAGGCCAAAGCAAAAGGTTTTGAAGGAAATGTGGGTGATATCAAGGTGACCGTTGAGGTCGAAGGTACCGATCGCGTGTTTGAAGCGGATCGTGTTCTTGTGACGGTTGGCCGGAAGCCAAACACGGCGGGGCTTGAACCTGAGAAAGCCGGTGTGAAACCGGATGCGCGCGGTTTTATCCCGGTCAACAACAAATGTCAGACATCCGTATCGCATATTTATGCGATCGGTGATGTGATCGGCAATCCAATGCTGGCGCATAAAGCTTCAAAGGAAGGGGAAGTGGTCGCTGAAATTATCGCGGGGCATAACCGCGTTGTGGATTATGTGGCCATGCCTGCGGTGATTTTTACGGATCCCGAAATTGCAACGGTCGGAATTTCAGAAGCCGAGGCTAAAGAAAAGGGAATCAATGCCGGTGTTGGAAAATTTCCTTTTGCTGCCTCTGCGCGTGCTCTCACTCAAGGCGCTACCGATGGCTACGTGAAAGTCATTTTCGATAAAGACACCAAGCAAGTGCTTGGCTTCCATATTATCGGTCCGGAAGCCTCAGATCTCATCGGTGAAGCCACGCTTGCTCTGGAGATGGGTTCGAGTGTGGAAGATATCAGTTTGACCGTCCATCCACATCCGACCCTCACCGAAACGATTATGGAATCTGCAAAAGCTGCGTTAGGCGAAGCTATCCACATCGTGAACCGGTAATGAACGCCGGCTTCAGCCGGCTACGAGGCTTCCAGCCTGCCAGGCGGAACGGGACGTCCGCGATCCCCTATGCATGCGAGACGCGTGTTCTCCCTTCAATCATTGCCCGCTTTATGTCTTTGCGTCAGGTTTCTTACAGATTTATTGCCCGCCTACGGGTGGTCCAACGACTGCTCCATTTATTACACCTTGAAATTGAGCGGCCGGCATGGATTCGAGTCCGCTTTGACTGTCTTCGACTTTACGCGCAGGAGGTCCCGCAATGTTGGAGCCGTCCGT
>JBKKAT010000775.1:0-3235 GCA_046714535.1 Acidobacteriota bacterium
CTTGAGGCGTTGGGTGCTGAAACAGCATCGGGTTCTGCGGAGGATTCAGCTTTTCTGTCTACCGCCTTTCAGAATGCGACGGCTGCGTTCGTAATGAGCGCCCCCGACGTGCAAACGGCGAATCTCCGGGAGTACCAGAAAAGAATTGCGGACGCCACCGGATCAGCGCTGGAGAAATCAAACGTTTCCCATATTGTGAATCTGAGTAGCGTGGGAGCGGAACTTGAGGCCGGCACGGGCCCCATTGCGGGATTGCATTATCAGGAGGCTCGCCTGAACGAGTTGAAAGAAAAACACATTTTGCATTTGCGTCCCACTTATTTCATGGAGAATTTCATTCACGATATTCCGGTGATGAAAGGTATGGGATTACTCGGCAACCCATTAAAGAGCGATTTGACGATGGGACTGATCGCAACCGTCGACATCGGGATGGTTGCCGCCGAGAACCTCGCAAATCCGGGTTTCACAGGCCGAAGCATCCGGTACTTGCTTGGTCCAAAAGATTACGTAATGACAGAGGCCACCGGCATTCTGGGGAAAGCAATCGATAAGCCGGATCTCACTTACCTGCAGTTTCCTTACGAAGACGCGCTAAAAGGAATGATACAGGCGGGCATCTCGGAAGACGTTGCGAAGAGCTATGTCGAAATGTCCAGGGCAATCAATGAAGGCATCGTTAAACCTGAACCGCGTACGCCTGAAAATACGACGCCGACAACGTTGGAACAATTCGCGGAAAACGCCTTCGCGACGGCGTACAAGGGCGCATGATATGATTTCGAGCGATGACTGATCCGGCGGAAATCAACGAAGCACCTCCCAAACAAGGTGGTCAGGTTTTAGGTTGTATCTTCTCGATCATGGCTGCCGTATTCATCTTTTTTGCTATTTTTGTATTTATGCGCTCCTGTGGGTAGTGCCAAAGTAATGAGCAATGAGTCATGAGAATCGTCAGGATGACTCATAGCTCGTTACTCATGACTCATTACTGATCTATGAAATTAAAAGTTGTAGGTTTGGGTGGTTCCCTTCGTCCGAGGTCATCCAGCGCACGTGCGCTGGAACTGGCCATGCAGTTTCTCGCTGAAAAGGGACATGAGACCGTTACGCTCCTTCTTTCCGAGCTTCGTTTACCCGGTTTTGAAACCTGCGAACGTCAGGAAGACTATCCGGAATCGGTTCCGCTGATGCTCAATCATATTCGCACAGCGGATGCGCTGGTGTTTTCGACACCTGTTTATCACGGGACACTCAGCGGTGCGATTAAAAATGCCATGGATTTCCTGGAATATTTAGCGGATGATCCAAATCCGTATTTAACCGGCAAAGTCATTGGATTGATTTCCACATCAGGAGGCACTCCGGGAATCAATGCAATCAACACGATGGATTATGTGAGCCGGGCTTTGCATGGCTGGGTCTGTCCGACAACTGTCGCGATTCCAAACAGCTACAGGCAGTTTGATGAATCAAACAACCTCAAAGATGAAAAGCTGAAAGCGAGAATTCTTCAAATGGCCCATGAGCTGGAGTTTGCGGCACAGAGATTCAAGAAATCGGAACAGGGATAGACCGGATAGGAGATGGGACCGATGAAAACTAAGCAGGGCTCCATTCCTTTCCTTGAAACGAGTTGCGCTGTTGCAGCTCATCTGAGATCAAAGAAACAATCGATTTCTTCTCATTGCACCATTCCGGAGCCACAAGTAAATCGGCCGGGCATTCGGCGCTGAGTCTCAATACAATCATTTCGGGAGGCAGCAATTCGAGTATGCGAGCAGTCCATTTTGCATAATCCTGCATTGTGATCAATTCGAAACGGGCACGCTCATACATCTTCTCCAGAGCTGTGCCGCGAACGATGTGAAGATTATGAATTTTGATTGCGTCCACCGGCAACGAAGCTATATCGGATGCCGTCTGATAAACCATTCCTTCCGATTCCCAGGGGAATCCAACAATGATATGCGTGGCAATATGTATTCCGCGACCGGTCGTGCGCAAAACAGCATCTTTAAATTCTGCATAAGTGTGCGCGCGATTGATGCGGCGCAACGTTTCGTCGTTGCTGGACTCCAGCCCGTATTCGATCCAAACTTCGTGAGACGCGGTGAAGGTCTGAATCATCTTCAGCACTTCATCAGGCGCGCAGACCGGACGCGTTCCGATGGAGAGTCCGACGATTTCAGGAAACGGATGGATCGTACTATAAACATCGTAAAGAGTCTGGACCGGACCGTAAGTATTGGTGTACGCCTGGAAATACGCAATGAATTTTTTGGCTCCGTATCTCCTTCTCGCTCGTTCTATACCGGCCGACAACTGTTCCGCAACATTCGTTTTTTTGCTGAAATTAAAACTGTCATTGTTGCAATAGATACAGCCGCCGACTGCTTTGGTTCCGTCGCGATTGGGGCACGTAAAGCCGGCATCGATCGAAACTTTGTGCACACGCTCGCCGTAACGTTCCCTTAAGTAGTCATTGTACGAACGATAAAGTTTCACAGGATTACCTGGTGTATTGCTGGAGTTTTTGTTTGAGTGCGGGATCATCATCTCCTGTCAGTTCAAGATAACGCTTCAAGTGTTCCGCGGCCCGCGAATCATTTTTCTGGATTTCGTAAGCCAGGAAAAGAGAGTAATGAGCGCCGGCAAGATTCGGTTTGAGCTGGAGAGCTTTTTCATTTTCCTGAATCGACTCGGGTACTTTTTCTTCCATCAAGTAAATCGTCCCCAGATTGTTGTAAGCTTCCGCATAGTTTGGATTCAGGCGAATCACTTTCTTGAAAGACTCTTTTGCGGCGTCCGTTTTATTCGCCTGATTCTGAATTACACCAAGATTGTAAGTCGCGGGAACATTCTCCGGTTCCAATTCCAGGAGTTTTTCATAGGCGCCTTCCGCTTTGTCTGTTTTCTGCTGTATCAAGTAGGTCTGGGCCAATCCTTCCCAACTCGGAGCCGAAGAAGGATTTAATGAAGCAGATTTGAGAAATGCATTTTCTGCGCCTCTGTAATCCATCCGGTTCATCAATAAATCGCCGATTTGTTCCCAGGCCTTTTGGTGGGAATCATCCAGTTCAACCGCTTTTTGAAAAGCAACCAGGGCTTCCTGAGTTTTATTCAGACTCTTTTTAGAGGCGCCCATCAGGTAATGGACTTGCGGATCCGACGGAATCTTCTTCAAAACATCTTCATAAATAATGGTCGCTTCCTCAAATCGTCCTTCCTGATG
>JBKKAT010000776.1:0-2930 GCA_046714535.1 Acidobacteriota bacterium
GCTTTGCGGAGGGCAATTCACAAAGCGGCGTCGCGCGAATTGAAAGGAAAGGAACAAGCATTTCAAGCCCTCGAACGACTTCAGCAATCTTTGAAACTTCCCCGGAACAGGGCAAATTCCTGGATTCGATCCATCAGAGCTGAGCGCACGGCTATCGACCGCAAGAGGCATGGGCGTTGATTGTACACCTGGATACGGGCTTCTTGATCCGTTCTCTTGTCATTGGGACTGCCGAAGCGGCTCTCCTGGGAGAATGGTTGCAATTCAAAAGTACTGTTGCGATCAGCGTCGTTTGTTGGACCGAATTTCTCTGCGGCCCGCTTACTCCGGAACAACAAGAGCTTGCTTTGGAAGCGCTGGGGGATCCGCTCCCCTTTCTTTCTGCCGATGCGACGCGGGCAGCGCAGCTATTCAATTTGTCCGGCCGTCGACGCGGCACTCTAATCGACTGCATGATCGCAGCCACAGCCATAGGTGCAGACGCAGCATTGGCCTCCACAAACAGGGACGATTTTCTTCGATTGGAAACTTCGGGATTGAAGCTTATCAATTATTAGCTCATCTGCGGGCGACAGGATTAGGCCTGGCATTTATAGATTCGTTTACATCGACGCGGGCAGAGGCCGGCACTCCATACTTATGATATGATTAAATACCCTGGGGGCTGTTCTACGGGTGTTTCATTAGAATTCCAGGTTTACCGAAGGTGTATTTATGACAGAAAAAATCAGGAAAGAGGTCCTGGAAAATGGACTGACTATATTGACGGAAGAGATAGATCACCTTCGCTCGATCTCTCTCGGAGTCTGGCTTAAAAAGGGCTCGCAGGACGAGTCTCAGGAAGAAGCAGGAATCTACCATTTCATTGAACACATGCTTTTTAAAGGGACTGAGAACAGAGATGCCTATGAAATCGCAAAAATGATAGACTCCATCGGCGGTTTTACCGATGCTTTCACCAGCAAGGAGAACACCTGTTTTTACGCAAAATTGCTGGATGAACATCTCCCCCAGGTGCTGGAGCTGTTTTCTGACATTCTGATTCGCCCTAAGTTCGACAAAGAAGACATTGAACGGGAACGAAAAGTCATTCTTGAAGAAATCAAGATGGTAGAAGACACACCGGGAGATCTGGTGCATGAGCTTTTTCTGGAGCATTTCTGGCCCGATCATCCTTTAGGGCGCCCGATTCTCGGTACTGTCGATACTGTACACGCCACAGATCAGCGTTTGCTTCAAGCAACATTTGCGGAAAATTATGTTCCCGGAAACATGCTTGTGACAGCAGCCGGAAAACTGAATCATGATCATCTCGTCGAGAATATTCGTCGTTATTTTCAACTGAACGGGTCGGTCGTGAAGAACTCGTTACCGCAAAAACCATCTAATCCCGCAAGACCGTTCGTGCTGTTGCGTCCGAAAAAAGACCTGGAACAAGCGCACATCTGCCTGGGAATGATGGGCTATTCAGCCACGGATGCCGATCGTTATGCGGCCAGTGTGCTCAATGTAATTCTAGGTGGCAGCATGAGTTCCCGTCTTTTTCAAAAGATTCGTGAGGAACGTGGACTCTGTTACACAGTCTATTCGTCCTTGAGTCCTTTCAAAGATACCGGTTATCTCAGCATTTATGCGGCGACGGGAAAGGAAACAGTGCGCGAAGCAATTGAGCTCATTCTGCAACAATGCCATCAGCTCATCACTGAGCAAGTTGGTTCGGAAGAATTTGAGAATGCAAAAAATCATTTGAAAGGAAGCATGATTCTGAGCCTGGAGGGATCTTCGTCGCGCATGTTCAATCTGGCGCGCAACGATCTTTATCACGACAGACAGGTCGAAACGCAAGAAATTCTGGACAAAATTTCAGCAGTTACGATTACCGATGTGCAGCACGTTGCCATGGAACTGTTTCAACACTCGAATTACGGTGTCGTGGTTGTCGGAGACATGGACCGGCTCGACTTGCAGTTGAACGATTTTCAGACCCACTAAATATGTTAAAGGTTAAATGTTAAAGGTTAAATGTTAAGCACTGAGACGGCGCACTTTTAACTTTTAACCTTTAACTTTTAACTTTACAAGTATGAAAGTTTGCGTACTGGGAAGTGGAAGCAGCGGCAATTCGACGTTTGTTGAGCATCAATCGACCAGACTTCTGATCGATGCGGGTTTGCGGGCTAAAGAAATTGTGGAACGGCTCGCAGGAATCGAGGTCGATCCGTCTACTCTAGATGGCATCTTCATTTCTCACGAACATCACGATCACATCGCGGGAGCTGGCCCGCTCGCTCGAAAGTTCAAAATTCCCATCTATATTTCTTCCCGGGCTCTGGATCATACTTCTTCGGCACTTCAGCATTTGAAACACATTCCCATCGGGGCGGATCTTCCGCTGCAAATTGGGGCGATCACAGTAACTCCCTTTTCTACTCCGCATGACAGCATAGATCCGCTTGCCTTTGCATTGCGGGCAGGTTCCTCGCGCGCTTGTATTGTTAGCGATATTGGTTTCATCCCCGAGGCTGTTCGAACACGGCTCCGAAATTGCGATTTGCTTGTGATCGAATCCAATCACGATCTGGAAATGTTGCGAACAGGTCCGTATCCATGGTCCTTAAAGCAAAGAGTGATGAGTAACTTTGGGCATCTTTCGAATGAAGCGTTAGCATATTTCTTCACGGAACATATTGACGGCATACAAAGAAAAATCATGTTGACCCATTTGAGCCGTCAAAATAATCATCCTCAAATCGCATATGTCTCGGCAACAAGGGCTCTCGAAAAGAAATGCCGGGAAGCTGAAATTATCATCTCCATGCAGGATGAGATCAGCGAAATGATTGAATTGTAGGACTCGAAGGAAAGTGCTGAGCAATGAGTGCCGAGTGCTGAGTCCTCCAGGAAATACTCAGCACTCAGCACTTTGCACT
>JBKKAT010000777.1:0-3746 GCA_046714535.1 Acidobacteriota bacterium
GTTTGTTGCTGTAAACTGCGCGGCACTTCCGACAGATCTATTGGAGGCGGAACTTTTCGGAATCGGAGAAAAAGTTGCAACAGATGTAAGTCAGCGCAAAGGGAAGATGGCGCTTGCCGATAAAGGAATTCTTTTTCTGGATGAGCTCAGCGCATTTCCGATCGCTCAGCAGGCGAAGATCCTTCGCGCGATTGAAGAGAAAGTTGTCTACCCTGTCGGTGAAAACCGGCCGGTTCCCGCAGATTTCCGTTTGATTTCCGCAACGAACATGCAGCCTGCCGATCTGATTCGTACCGGCATGCTGCGGGAAGATTTGTATCATCGCATCGCCACAGTCGAATTGACCATTCCACCTTTGAGGGAACGAAAGGAAGATATTGAATTGTTGTGCGTGGCGCTTTTGAAAACGATTTCTTTACGTGAAAAGAAAAACATTGCAGGTATTACGCGCAAACTGCTCTCCATCCTCAGTCATTATCAGTATCCTGGAAATGTGCGCGAACTTTCGAATATCTTGAGTGCGATGATTGCACTGACAAATCCGGGTGAGATTCTGGATGTGCATCTCGCGCCGGCACGATTGCTGGCAGGTGCCGCATCTGAGCCGTCTACCGAGGAGCCCCGCCTGGATGCGACTCAAAATCCTATTGATCTTCGGAAGGCAGTGGATGAATATACAAGAAAGCTAGTGCTTCAAGCTCTATCTGGGCAGGATTGGAATCTCACCAAAACTGCAAAATCTTTGCAGATGAGCCAGTTCGGTTTGCGTAAAATGATGGTTCGTCTCGGCATCCCTTCCAAAAAAATTCACTGAGTTCAACTGGAGTTGATTGCACAACAATTTTTATCAACTCTGATTGTTGAATCTTGGTCAAGTCGAACACACTATTAATCCGGATCTAGGGGTCGATGGTGGTCCGAAAGAGTCCTGAAGATAAGATAAGTAGACCGATGGATCTGGTCAGAGATCCGATAGGGGATGATGAGTCATCGGTTCAGTCTCGTACGCCCGAACAGGCGAAGCTTGCAGCCGATATTCACGGGCCGCGTACAGTCCATCCAGACTCTGGGGTCCAACCGAGTCCGAGTCCGGGCGGCAATAAAGGTGGTGGCGATCCCTCAATGCCCTCCTGAAAATGAATTGATGAATCATTGGCTCTACTCCTAACCAACGGGGCGCGGACTGTAGTTCGCGCTCCGTTTAAAAGTTGCGAGCCGGCAGACGCTCAAACTTCATCCCCTGCCGATTCATCGTACTCGCCTCGCGGGAGGCATCCTGACAGCGGCACAGCTTGGATGACACAAGGATCAAGCTTTTGCGGGAACGGGCAATTACCGTTTCCGCGCGCTGTTGTCGGATTCCAGGACTTTAAAGGCTCTCACAAAAAGTACGTTTTTCAGACAGTCTTGCCCGGCCTCGGGATGGAATAGTTCGCCAACAGAACTGTTACATTATCTTTTCCACCTTTTTCGAGCGCGAGATTCATGAGCGTATCGCATATTTCGGCAGAGCCGTTCGTTGCTGCCATTATTTCACCGATTTCCTCTTCGCTCACCATTTCGGTCAATCCATCGCTGCAGAGCAAAAGACGATCGCCGTCCAGAAGTCGCACATGCCTGATTTCCATTTGAATCTTGCGGGCTTCTCCACCTAAAACACTGGTGAGAGTGTGGCGCATTCGGTGCGATGAAACTTCTTCCGGCTGAATGGCGCCGGCATCCGCTAGCGCCTGCGCCACTGTCTGATCATGAGTTAATCGCTTCAATTTGTTTTGCCTGAATAAATACGCGCGCGTATCGCCAATGTGGAGAATGAATAGATCATCACCAAAGCTATAGGCTCCGGTCATCGTGGTGCCCATTCCCTTTAGCCGCGGATATGCTTCGGCATATTCCATCAGTGTTTGGTCCACACGTTGAAAATAGTCTTCTGCACGGTCTATCACGTCTTGCAGTTCTGCTTCGCGCGTTTCGGGGTTATCGAGTTTGAGCGCCCATTTAGCGGCATTCAGAATCAAACTCATCAGTACACGAATGGCCATCGTGCTGGCCACCTCTCCCGATGCCGCTCCGCCCATACCATCGGCGACCGCCATCCCGTATCCAATTTCATCAGACCGGTCCGGCAAATCTTTTGCTTCCAAGCTGGTCATCACTTTTTCCCAGTAGCGTCCTGACCGATAAATAATGTAAGCATCCTGATTATTCTCTCTAGTATGACCTGTGTGGGTCGCGGCCCCGAAATCGATTGAAACAAGACTTGAAAATGGCCGGGGGGGTTGAACAGGATCCACTGAAAAAGGAAGTTCAGTAATAACTGTATCCGCAGGATTGGAACTACGCATTCTTCACCTCTACCTTGGAAGAATATAACAGGGGAGCGGATGGTTTTCTATCACATTCGAAGCGGTGGCGGATGTCGTTTATTTGATTACAAACTGAAAAATCACTTCCTTCGATTCATTATCTCCAATAGTGATCTTTTGCGCCTGCGGACTTAGTTTTTCATGCCAGGCTTCAATCGTATAGTTGCCCGGAGGCAATTTGAGCGTGAAAGCGCCATCAGCACCGGTAACTGTGTAGAAGGGATGATCCGTAACAGCAATGGTTGCGGACATCCAGCGATGCACATCGCATTTCACGGAAATAATCTCCGGCGCATGAAACGTGTGATCGAATTTCATTCCCTTCATCGGTAATCCCTGATTAAACGCATCATTGCCCGGAGATTTCGGTTGAATATGAACATTATGCAGGAACGAATCGCTGTTAAGAATGGTAAGTTTTTGTTTAACTGGGACCGTTACGATATGTGGCACATAGCTGCATCCCTTCTGATCCAGGACAGTTTCCCTGGCCGGCTGCGCGAAAGTCCATTTTTCTGCGCCGGATTTCACGTAAACGATGACATGCTGCAGGGTTCCATTTGCGTTTACTTTTATGCTTTCATCCATCGCTGGAACGCCATGGGCTTGAACGCATTCGGGCGTCAGTGGAAGTTTTTCTGCAGCCGGCGCAGAGCCTTCAAACAGGACTTTGCCAGCGATCGTTGCCGTTGCTTTGGATGGATCATAAACTTCAGCGCCGTGTGCGCCGGAAACAAACGCAACTACAAACAGGGCGTATAGAAATGCTCTCATGCGTATTGTGAATTATAGAAAAAACTGGCGCGAGTGTCTCGCCCGCGATGCCGGCTGAAAGCCGACGGATATCAATCAATGCCGCCAGAATGGCGGCGTTCATCTTATAATGAATCGTTCATGTTGAGGATCGCAGCACTTTTTGTCTTGTTTCTGTCATCTTCCCTGCAAGCTCAGAATCTTCCAGCCGGATTTGCCGAGTCTCTTTTTATTCGGAATTTACCGGACCTACCCAGCTCCATAAAATTTTCTCCTGATGGACGGCTGTTTGTATGTCAGCAAACGGGCAAACTGTGGGTGATTCGAAACGGAATTTTACAGCCGAAGCCTTTTCTTTCGGTGGATGTTGATTCCGAAGGGGAACGCGGCCTGGTTGGTCTTGCATTCGATCCAGACTTCGAATCCAACCGTTGGATCTATATCTATTACACAGCGAAGTTGGCTCATGTTCATAATCGCGTGAGTCGCTTCACGGCTGATCCGACAAATCCGGATGTGGCGCTGGCGGACAGCGAAGTGAAGATTCTTGAGCTGGAAGACGCATCCACCTCCATTTTTCATAACGCAGGCGGATTGGCCTTCGGACCCGATGGCAAACTGTATGTC
>JBKKAT010000778.1:0-20502 GCA_046714535.1 Acidobacteriota bacterium
GTGTTGTCGTCTGGTTCGATGCTGAATTTGCGGGAGGCGTCTTGCTCGCATGCGGTCCGGGCGCCCCAAGAAATCACTGGGGAAGCACCGTATGCCCTCTGGAACATCCGGTCCAGATAAGGCCCGGATCCGAGGTTCGAATTGATTTTGCGTGCGAGGTCGATGACACTCCCGGGCGTTCTTTCAGCAGCTGGTCGGTCTGGATTGATGGAAAACTGGCTGAGCAGCACAACACACGTGATTCCATTTACTAAGAAACGAATAATTACTACTGTATTAGAATGAATCAAAAAGAATTGTTCGATCAAATTGAAGCCTGTATTTCGGAGCAACAACTCGAAAATCTAGTGATGCTTTCGGATCGTTTTTTGGTTCGAACTATCCAGAACCATCAAGAGCTGAGAGAGTTGATGAGACATTGTCCGGAGTTGGTGCAAGCATTCGCCCGGGCCGATACCGAGCTGGTTCTTGTCAATGATCCCGCAAGCTGTCTGGTCCTGTTATGGTGCATGCAGGAATTGGGGGTGGATGTCCAGGAAGCGATCCCCGGACTGAAGCGAATGCTTGATTTTAGCGAACCGCTCATCAAGATGTCGCGTGAGCCGATGCGCTCGATAATCCGGTACTGGCAGGTGCGCACAGGATTCAAGACTGAATTCATTCCTGGCGGACTTCCTCCGCAGGATCTTTTTCGTTTGTATCATTTGTTTCACATTATCTTGTTTTTGGGGAAATATGGTGTTTCCACGGTTCCTCGTGAGGAAAACGTAGATGAAGTGATGGAGCAAGCTCATTTTCTGGCACAACGCCACGGGAATAATGCGGACGTGATCGCCGAGCTCCTGCTTGCCGAAACCCTTCTTTCGCCTCGGGACCCTGCTACAATCGAGATCCTGATCCAGAAACTCATTACGTTGTCCGAGGCGGATGGGAAACTTCATGTTCCTGGGGGGAATACTCAAACCGATCATCATGCCGCGTGTGTTGCCAGCCTGGCCCTGCACCTGCTCAACCGTCCCGATTCCAGCATTCCCTGAGGCTGAAAGTTGTCACTTCGCATGTGACCTTTTCTGCACTGAAAAATCGGCTTTTTGGAAGAGCCACGCAACTTCTGGAAAATCAGGCCGATAAATACAGTGATCTTGAATGCAAATGATTGTGAATCTACGCGACCGTTGTGGTAAAATTGCTGCAGTAAATCTTCGGCAGCAAGGTCGTACGAAATCAAATTCATTTGCTTAACAAGCAAACTGAAAACTACTAATAGATTAGGAGGAACGTATGGATGTAGGCGGAATGTCACCGGGAACCCAATTAAACCGGTTTATGGACGGTATGGGGTTTCCGGACAAATTAGGTGATATGTATGGAATGTCGCTGGATAAAGCCATAGGTAACGACCTTGGCGTTGCCAGAAACATGCTCGATTTATTTTCTCCGCTTTCAACTTCTCAGTTGGACAAGATGATGGGCGGCGGTTTTGCCGGCCCCGGATTTTGTCCAAGACCGCATGATAACTACGGTCATAATTGGGGAGTTTCGAAGCACACACATTACGATCGTGAAAAAATCAATGTGTACAAAGAGCCAGGGCTTGCCGGGTTGTTCGGCAAAAAAGATGTGATGATCGATGGGAAGAAGGTTGATGTCGGCAACGATTGGGGAGTAACTCCCAAGCAGCTCGAAGCAAAGATTCTTACCGATCCGAACTTCCGGGCTAAGATCGAGGGGCAGGTAGGCGGAAGAATTGTTCTGGATGGAAATGCTGATGGCAATATTACCATCGCGAAGAAAATGCACCATCCGATGGTGCCTTATCACAATCATTGTCACCAACACGTAGGAAACATGCTTGGACGTATGGTCCCGGGCATGATGAATGGCGTGTTGAATCAGATGGGTGGATTCCTACAGGGTATTGGTCAAGGAATTGGCCAGGCCGTTGGCGGAATTCTAGGTGGACAACAACAACAAGGAGCGCAGGGCGCGGGCGCACAGCAAGGTGGCGTTGGCCAGGCTGCTGGTGGTCAAGGCGGCGCCGATGAATTGACGGCCATCTTGAAAAACCCCAACATGAGCTTCGAAGCCAAGCTGGCGCAGTTCATGATGAAGTTCATGGAAAAGAAGCAGAAAGAAATCGAAGGAAAGATGGAGCAGATGAAGAGCCAGGGAGAAAGCGGTGATGCCGCAAAAGCTGGTGGAGCCGGTGGCGGAAAAGGCGGCGGCGGCTTCATTGGTGGACTTCTTGGCGGCGGCGGCGGCGCAGGCGGCGGCGGCTTTATTGGCGGAATGGTCGGCGGACTCCTCGGTGGAGGAGGCGGCGGCGGCGGCCTTCTTGGTGGAATTCTTGGTGGCGGCGGCGGCCTCGGCGGACTTATGCAAATGGGTGGAGGCTTGGTCGGTGGTATGTTCGGTGGACCTATCGGTGCCTCGCTCGGTAGCCAACTCGGCGGCGCAGTAGGTGGCGCTATGGGTGGCGGTGGCCAGGCAGGCCAAGCTGGCGGACAGGGTGGCGCAGGTGGCGCAGACGCGTCCGGCAAAGGCAAAGGAAGCGAACAAATCGCCATGAAAGAACTCGAAACCATGATGCAGGCTTTTCAACGAATGATGGAAAGCATGGGTAACGTTTTGAAAAGCGTCCATGACATGAGTATGTCATCTGCACGCTTGATTCGGTAAAGGAGGAACAATGCCAGAGATATTTGAAGTACAACCAGACGAAACAAGAGAATCAAATTTGATGGATTCGTTCTCACCGGATCGGGTCGAAAAATTCATCATGGGTGAATTGACACTGGGACAGCTCTATGGGATCACGATTGAGGAGGCCTATAGTGTTGCGGAACTCGGTTACACTTTCATGGAACAAGGTAGGTTGAACGAAGCACAGACCGTTTTTCAAGGACTTGTGATCGGCAACCCGTACGATGCCTATTTCCACACAGTGTTGGGATCCATTTACCAGAAACAGGAAAACATTGATGGCGCAGTCGAAGAATACAGCATCGCCATCGGTTTAGATCCTGCCAACATGGAGGCTTATGTGAATCGGGGCGAGCTTCTGATTCGTAAAGGAAATTTCCAGCAAGCGGCTGTGGATTTCAAGAACGCTTTGGATCTCGATCCTGATGGAAACAGCCCGTCGGCGAATCGTGCAAGAGCACTGTCCAGTGTAACAGCTGCAGCGCTCTCTTCGGCTCTATCCTCTGCCAAGTAAATGAGGAATTTTCTCAAAGGGCTACCAGCTTCTTCGGAGCTGGTAGCTCTTTTCTTTTTACGCGTGTCTGGAGGTCGAACGAATGGCGGATCAGAAAGAACAAAACAGATATGAGCTAAAACCGAGCGAAACACGGGAATCAAATTTGATGGATACGATGTCCCCGGACCGCGTTGAAAAATTCATCATGGGGGAACTTACTCTCGGTCAGCTTTACGGTATGACGATTGAGGAGGCTTACAGCATTGCCGAAATGGGCTATACCATGATGGAACAGGGGCGATTAAAAGATGCGCAGACTGTATTTCAAGGACTCGTCATCAGTAATCCGTATGATGGATATTTTCATGCCGTGCTCGGAGCGATCTATCAGAAATTGGGGATAGAGGAAGGAGCGATCGAGGAATACACGCTCGCTCTTGGTTTGGATCCGGGAAATGTGGAAGCGTATGTGAATCGTGGCGAGCTGTTGATTTCGAAAGGAAATTTCGCGCAAGCAGCCGCCGATTTCAAGAAAGCGATTGATCTGGATCCGGACGGAGAGAATCCTGTGGCAAACCGCGCGCGAGCCCTTGCATCCGTTGTCGCCGCCGCGCTGAGCAGCGCCATCTCGGAGAAATAAACCGTCGCTTATACCCGGTCCACTCTGCAGCTAAAACAACCCGGTTTCGCATTGTGCAAGTGCAGATAAGAAATCCGATCATCCTCAAAGAACTGCTCAATTTGCTGCTCAAGGTTGCTTCCTTCCACAACTTCCGATGCCACCATCAAAGCGTGTTCATCATAAGCACGCACTGAAATGAGACGGCCCCTCACAACGTCAGGAACTTCATTCACCTTCAGCAGGGCCTGGTTCGCATACTGTCGCACATAAACAGGTCCTGCACCCCGATACGGACCATCGACCGCATGATGTTCGTATGTCAGTAGAATAACCGGCTCTCCGATTTCTGCTTCTTCCAGACTGACACGACAAGGAAAGCCCGGTTTGGAATCAGCGATGCATCTACGTGCGTTCAATGCAGCCAGTCCCGCGTCATCCAGCGCGAATAGATTAGAAAATGTTTCCAACGGCAAACCCGTTATCGCAAAGTTGATCGACTTCATTTTGTCCTCCTTAAGAAACGTGATATTAACCTTTCCAGGAGCGGCTCTGCCACCGAAAACTTCACGTTGAATTCTCTTACGGCCGTATGGGTGCTACCTGATAGAATAGAATCATGACCCAAAACAAAATTGTGGCAAGATACAAAGACGGCCGTGTGTTGAAGGGGCATACAACCGACTTTGTGCCAAACAGGCCAATGTTTCATTTGAGTATCATCGATTCGGCTGAAAAACCGATCATGGTGCGACTGGAAGAATTGAAAGCGGTATTTTTTGTGAAGGACTTTAAAGGAAATCCTGACCATAGCGATAAGAAGGATTTTGATTCTTCGAAGCCTGTATTGGGACGCAAAATTCGTGTGGTATTCAGGGATGGCGAAGAAATTATCGGCACCACACAGGGATACCAGCAAGGAAGGCCAGTATTCTTCATCATTCCTGCGGATCCGGAATCGAATATTGAACGCTGTATGGTTGTGGCTTCAGCAGCAAAAGAAATCACCTTTATATAAGTGGTCACTTCTTAATAGAGTTGTTTCTGCAGGGCGATGCGAGCGATCGGTTGAACGCGAATCTCCGCCGATAACTCCTGATAGGAGAGTACTGCAACCATGGGATGGTGTATTTCAACAAGCTTCTTAAGATACCGGCGCACTTCCATCGTTGTAATCACAACCGGTTGTTGAGCCGTAGCCGGAATGTTTCCCAATTCGGTTTGAAAACTCTTTAGAATCTGCTGGGCGGAATCAGGATCCAGAGCCAGATAATTTCCGCTTTCGGACTGCCGGATGGAATTGGTAATGATTTCTTCGATTTCCGGATCCAGCAAATATACGATTAAGTTACCCTGACCGCGCGTGTACTTGAAACTTATGTAACGTTTCATCTCCGTTCGCACGTATTCGGAAAGAACAGTAGGATTCGTTTCCACAGGCGCCCAAAGAGCAATCGCTTGCAGAATCGTTCTCATGTCCGCGATCGAAATATCTTCCTGCACCAGTCTCTTGAGTATTTCCGCAAGGAGATGCAAGTTCACCAGTTTAGGAACCGTTTCTTTCACAAGAGCCGGGTAGATCTGCTCCATCTGATCCAGAATTCCTTGCACTTCCTGGATTCCTATAAATTCAAACGCATACCGCCTCATCACGTCTCCGAGATGCAACGAAACATAGCCGGGAATATCTATGACAGTGAGGCCCGCTTTTTCCACTTTTTCCCGGTCTTCCAATGGAATCCATGAACCTGCCTGATGGGTCATGGGATTCATTCCGTCAATCGCTTCAATTTGCAACAAGCCGACGTTTGTCGCGGAATCATTCACAAAACATTTTCCCAACATCACGTTTGCAAATGCGACGGGAACTTCATTGAGCTTGACCACATAGGAATCTGCGCCCAGACCCGGAACCATACCGCGCACGCGGACTCCCGGAAATCGCACCCCCAGCTCATAAAAGAGCCGGTCCCGGATTTGCGGCAATAATTCATTGATAAACCGGCCCCCGGTGGTGGAAACATCCAGCATCTTCGTCATTTCCGTGCTCAGTTCAAGTGCCAGTGGAGCGGGCAAAGGCAAAGAGAGTTGATCATCTTCCTTCTCCGCTTCTGCCGGCTTCTTTTCCTTCTTCAATTCCTTGCCGCCAATGATTTCCCCTTTGTCCTCTCTTTCCTTCAGCTTGAACAATCCGTAAGCGATGCTGCCAGTTAAGGCCGCCATTATAAAGAACGGAATTTTGGGCAGCCCGGGAATGATTCCAAGTCCCACAAGCAACCCTGCTGCGATCGCAAGGGCTTTGGGTTGCGCCAGCAGCTGCTGACCAATTTCTTTTCCGAGGTTTGCGCCCTCTTCCTCAGACGCCACACGAGTGACAACCATTCCGGCCGCAAGCGAGATAACGAGCGCGGGGATCTGCGAAACCATCCCTTCACCAATGGTCAATAGTGTGTATACCTTCGCTGCTTTATCCGCAGGCATTCCCTTTTGCATGACTCCGATAACGAGACCACCAACAATGTTAATGACAGTGATGATCATTCCGGCGATGACATCCCCTTTGACAAACTTCATCGCGCCATCCATCGAACCGAATAACTGATTTTCCCGTTCGAGATTCCGCCTCTTCTTTTTTGCGTCTTCCATCGTGATGTTACCGGCGCGCAAATCAGAATCGATACTCATTTGCTTTCCAGGCATGGCATCCAGAGTAAAACGCGCGGCAACTTCCGATACGCGCTCTGCGCCCTTTGCAATGACCAGGAATTGCACCATGGTGATGATGATGAATAGAACGAAGCCGACAACAAAATTTCCGCCTACAACAAAATTACCAAATGCTTCGATGACTTCTCCCGCGTGCGCATAAAGAAGAATCAATCGCGCTGCCGAGATTTGAAGGCCAAGCCGGAACAAAGTTGTGACCAGCAAAATTGTGGGAAAAGAAGCAATATTCAACGCTTCCGGAATGTAAATGGTTACCATCAAAATCACGACCGAAATCGTAATATTTAGCGTCAACAAAATATCCAGTATGAAGAACGGCAGGGGAATGATGATCATCGCCAGCACTCCGATTACCATGAGCGCAAGGCCAACGTCACCATACTTTGTCATCAGGGGAATGATTTCCCCTGTCATGAACAATCTTTTGATTTCCTGAGGATCGAATTTTATCTTCGGCATAAAAATTCCTTCATAATCATATCACCGGCGTTTATGCTGACCCAGCTTATAAACAAAATTCAGGACTTCGGCCACCGCTTCGTACAGTTCTTCCGGGACCTGATCTCCAATCTCTAACCGATTCAAACCCTGCGCCAGAGTCACGTTGCGCATGATCGGGACTCCCGCTTCTTTGGCAAGCTCTCGAATTTGATCCGCAATCAACCGCTCCCCTTTCGCAACAATCTCCGGAGCGCCCCCTTTTTCCTTATCGTAAAAGAGTGCCACGGCAATTCGAGTTGGATTCACTACCACAACAGTGGCTTTCTTCACCTTGGACATCTGGTTATTGAAGACCAGCTCCTGCATCAGATGTTTCCTCTTCGATTTGAAATGAGGATCTCCTTCATCCTCCTTGTATTCCCGTTTGACCTCATCCTTGGACATTTTCAGACCCTTCATATGCTGTTTCTTTTGGAAAGCAAAATCTCCCGCAGCAATCACAACGAAAACCGCAGCAACCTTGAAAGTGAAACTCGTAACCATATCACTCAAGAGGCCGCCCAGATTCGAGATATCCGTTCCCACCGAAAGAACGATCTCGCGAAGATTCGCTGTTACGATCTGATATGTGAGATAACATACCGCAGTCATTTTGACGATGTTTTTCAGCAATTCCACAAGAATTGTTGGCGAAAACCATTGTTTCAATTTGCTCAAAGGGTTCAGTTTTTTCATGTCCGGCTTCAGCGGATCCATCGTAAATAAAGGCCCCACCTGTATGTAAGAGATGAAAGCGGCAATGACAAAATTCGCGGCCATCAGCGGAAGAACCAGGCCAAGCATGGTAAAAACAAGATCGGTGCCAAGCGTGTTATAAGCATCCGGACGAAGATCAGGCGTAACAGCAAGTTCAAAATACTGTTTCATAAGGATTTTGAGCCTTTCAGTCATTCCCGGCCCTGTGGAGATCAAAACACTGAAAGCAACGACAAACAAGAATGCAGTTGTTACATCCTGACTCTTGGCGACCTGTCCTTTTTTCTTGGACTCACGCAGCCGCTTTGGAGTCGGATCTTCGGTTTTATCTGACATCTCTCAAAGACATTTTCACGATAATAATTTCCATACGAGTTTCAAATCCTGAATCATATCAATGAACAATCTTGCGCTGTAACGCAGAATGTAGGTGAACGCAGCAAGAAACATGATGATTCCGACAGCGGCTTTAACCGGTTGACCTAGAAAAGTTACATTCACTGCCGGGGCGAGACGATTCATAACGCCCATCACCACATCTACCATAAACAAAGCGATCAGCACCGGGGCGGTAACCTGAAAAGAGATCAAAAAAATCTTTCCGGTCATGATGATCATTTGGGTCACCAGAGCGAAGAAATCGTTCGAGAGATTCGGGAATTGCGGCAAAGGAATCAGATCGAAGCTCTGGTAGTATGCAGAAAGAAAAATATGATGAAGGTTCATCGTAAAAAAAAGAACGATAGCGATTTGCGCCTGCATGTTCGCAAAGATCGGGCCGGAAATATCGAGCTGCGGAACGAGCACGCTTGCTTGAGAGGAGCCACGCTGGATATCGATGAGATGACCCGCGGATTCAAATGCTGCAAAGACCCATGAGGATGTAAATCCAATCAATCCTCCGATTGCAGCTTCTTTGCCGATGAGTCCCCAGAACGCCAAACCCTGATGCGGAATTTTTCCCTGCATGATCGGAAACATGAAGGGAAGCAGTACAACCGAGAGGATCAGAGCTATCCCAACTTTGATCTGAGCCACTACAGTCTTGCCGCCAAATACGGGGGATAGGGCGACCATCGGAGCGGTCCGCGCGAAAATTAGCGCAAGCAAAGCGATCACGTAGTACGGATCCACGTCTATTTTTAGACGGGATGCCATCTGGCCAATTATCTGATCATCCATAAAAAGTTAAAGGTTAAAAGTTACAGGTTAAAGGTCGTGCCAGCGTAACTTTTAACTCTTAACCTTTAACTCTTAACCTCACCGAACGAGATTTGGAAAGTTGTAAAAGAGATTTTGCGCAAAACGCATCATTAAACTCATCATCCAGTAACCGGACAAAGCCACAGTTATGAAAACGGTAATCATTTTGGGAACCTGAGATAAAGTTTGTTCCTGGATCTGAGTCGTTGCTTGAAAAACGCTGATGACCAGACCTACGACCATGCTTACAAGAATCGGAGGGCCGGATAAAACCAGAACGAGCAATAAAGCTTCATTGATGACTTTCACAACCAGATTTTCCAGCATAAATCCTCCTAAATAACCACGAACAAACCGTGCTCCGCTAAGTCGGCAGGTAACCAAGCACGAGACCGCGAGCAAGCAGATACCAGCCATCGATCAATATGAATAGAAGAATCTTGAATGGGAGAGAAATTGTTGTCGGTGAGAGCATCATCATCCCCATCGACATCAAGATATTCGAAACAACCATATCAATTACAATGAACGGCACAAAGATCAAGAACCCGATCTGGAAAGCTTCCTTCAATTCGCTGATAACAAAAGCAGGCACAAGCACAATTAAGGCTTTATCCGAAAGGTTTTTCTGTTGCTCCGGAGTCCGCATCCGCCGCGCCAGTCCGTAAAAGAGCTGCCGGTCTTTTACATGTGCATGCTTCAACATGAACTTGCGGAGAGGTTCTTTGGCGACCGAAACACCTTCCTTTACTAATCGAGTAGTAGAATCCGACAAGAGTGGACTCTGTGCTCGCGCATCAAACAAAGCAGCCGTGCCATCTTTGATCTCCAGCGCGACCGGATACATGATGTAAATCGTCAGAATGATGGCCAGTCCATTGATGACCTGCGTCGGCGGAATTTGCTGTGTTCCGAGCGCCTGGCGCAGAATAGAGAGAACCACCGATATTTTCACGAACGACGTGACCATGATCAGAACAAAAGGGGCAAGGGAAATGGCTGCCAGCAAAACCAGCAACGCGAGCGGGGAGTTAATGATGTTATCCCCCTGAGCAAAGGCGCTATGCGGGAAAAACAGGAAGAGGAGAAAAGCAGCAGGTACGGAATAGCGCTTCATCTTAAATGGTGAAACCATCATCATCATCAGGTCCCGTGATGGTTCGTTTCCGGGCGCGCGATTTACCGGTCTCTTGTTGGAATGAAGAATCGGACTCGCCACGCCCCTGGTCCTGTTGTTGCTGCGATTGTTGATCGCGAGTCATGACATTCGTTTCGGCGAGGTTGAGTCCACGTTGTCCCAACAACTGCGAAAGTTCATTCATGCCTTTTTGCAATTCCACCTGCGCGCTTGCATCCTGCGTGACAAACTGGATATTGATCTTCTCATTCTCCGAACTGACTTTCAGATTTAAGGCGCCCAGTTTATCGGTCATGATTTCGAAATTCATTTCCGGAAGGCCCTTTTCGTTTACTCCAACCTGTACTTTCTGAACGATGCTTTCAATTTCTCTGATGTTCAAAGCTGGTGCATGAGTCTTTTGAATTTCCGCCTTGCTGTGCACGGGGGCGGGTGCCATATTCATATTCGGGACTGAAAATTCTTTAAGTTCTTCCTTTTCCTTGACCGCCTTTTTTGAGAAGTCCTCTTTCTTGACCGAAAACTCCTGCAAATCTTCTTTGCCGGATTTGGTGGTAACGGGCCTTCTACCGGCCGGTGTCATGGGTCGATGTTCCGGCTGTCCTTTGGGAAGCTTCGGTCCTTTTTGAAGTCCCTTTCCCAGCAACTTTCCGCGCAGAGGTGGCTGCTTAGGATTTTCCGAATCCAGGACCTCTTTGAATTCCTTCTGCGGTTTCGATTCTGTTTTGTTGGGCGGTTTGTTGTCCGTTGCTTTTGTAGCGGGAGGCTGTTGAGATACACCGGATGTTTTCATGATGACGAATCCTTTATTTTTCTGGCAAGGAAGAGCACGTTACCAATCTCTTCTTGTTCATTTTGTTCAGCAGTCTCAATTTCTTTTTTGACGTTCTCCTTCCATTTTTCCTTGTGCTTATCGATCGCCTGGAAGTCTTTCGTTTTCTCAAGTAACTCCGTCCTGCGCTGTTCCACAAATAATTCTGCTTCCTTTACTTTTTCACGCTGCCGCTGCAGTTTTTCCTCGGCTTTTTTTATTTCGAAATCCAGACTCTTCAAATGGTCTTTGCCCATCCGAATCTTCTCGATGGAAAGTTTCCCATCAAGAATTTTTTGATTCAATTCGGTCTTCGCGTTTTCTTTTTGTTGTTTCGCGTCTTCTACTGCCTGCACGCATTCTTCTTCCTTTTTTCTCTCCGCTTCTAATGCTTTTTGAGCCTCTCCCAGGGCTTTTTCAGCGTCTTCTTTCGCTTTTTCACGCTTGTCCAGAACGATTTGCAGGCGGTACTTTGCCATAAAATTTACTCGTCAAAGAGAGCGCAAAGCTTTTCGACGCATTCCTCGAAGGACATTCTTTCGTACAAGCCCTGCTGGAGAAATTCGTTGACTTGATCAATTTTCCTGATCGCATAGTCCACTCGGGGATCGCTTCCTTTTTGATAAGCGCCGATCAATATCAAATCCTTTTGTTTCGCGTAAGTGGCAAGGATTTCGCGCAATTTTCTTGCTGCTTTCTTGTGGCGGTCCTCGGCGATCGCTTCCATAACACGGCTGACGCTTTCAGACACATCGATTGCAGGATAGTGACCGGAAGCAGCAAGGGGACGGGAAAGAATAATGTGCCCATCCAGAATGGAGCGCACCTCATCAGCAACAGGCTCATTCATGTCATCCCCTGCAACAAGAACAGTGTAAAAAGCGGTAATCGAACCTTTGGCGGAATTTCCTGTCCGTTCCAGAAGCTTAGGCAACTCGGAAAAGACGGAAGGGGTGTAGCCGGCTCTTGCGGGAGGTTCTCCGATCGCCAGGCCGATTTCGCGTTGAGCACGCGCAAAACGCGTGGAGGAGTCCATCATGAGAATTACCTTCTTTCCTTGATCGCGAAAATATTCGGCAATCGCGGTAGAGACATATGCGGATTTCAACCGCACCAGAGAGGGTTGATCCGAGGTCGCGCAAATGCAAACGGAGCGCGCCAATCCCTCTTCTCCCAGATCCTTTTCCAGGAAGTCCCGCACCTCACGGCCACGTTCACCAATCAGCGAAATTATACTCACTTCTGCTTCTGTATTCCGCGCGATCATACCGAGCAATGTGCTTTTTCCAACACCTGCCGCCGCAAATACACCGATGCGCTGTCCTTCTCCGCAGGTTAAAGTGGCATCAATCGCGCGCACTCCCACTTCAATATGCCTTGTGATGCGTTGCCGTTCGAGTGGATCGGGCGGAGCTTGCATGACGGGATAGTCGACAAAATCATCGCCAACCAGATCTCCTTTATGATCCATCGGTTCGCCCAGTCCATTCAGCACTCGTCCCAGCAGGCGTGGCCCGCATTTCACCGTCAATGGAGCGCCCGTTGTAGTGACCTCACTGCCCGGTCCGATTCCGCTCGTATCTCCCAGAGGCATGAGATAAACGAGCTCATCCTTGAAGCCAACAACTTCTGCGCGGATCGGTTTTGCGCGGTTAGCGCAACGAATGTGGCAAACTTCTCCAACCGAAACACCAGGAGCCACAGCCTTTACCACAAGACCTGTAACTTCAACGACCCGTCCCTTCACTTCAACAGGGGAGGCATTGTCGATCATCTCCAGGTATCTGGAGAAATCGGGCACCAGTATTGATTTGTCTACTTCAGCCATAATTCCAATCCCTGCGGGCAAAATGTCCGCATCATTTTAGCTTGTCGCTTTTGGCTGCAACAAGATTTTCTTCAAACGCTCCAATTGAGTATGAAGTTGAGCTTCCACCGTTCCGATTTCTGATTCGATGATACAGCCGCCGCGCTGGACTTTTTTATCTTCCACCACATCCAGAATTCGCTGTCTTCCCAGCGTTTCCTGGAGTTCCTCTTCGTTTTCTTTCAAGAGTTTTGCATCTTCCGGATGAACACGGATCGTGAGTTGCGTGCTTTGACGAACATTTTGCATCGCTTGTTTCACAATGGCGATGATGGTATTCGGTTCCATTTCAAGCTGTTTACCGATTATTTTTTCAGCAATTTTAAAAGCCAAATCCATCAAATCGCGGTTGGCATTTTTTAGAAATTGTTCCTGTTCGGTTCGAGCTTTGACCAGCAATTCTGTTGTTTGGGCGAGCCCTTCCTGATAACCGTTATCGTAGCCGCTCTGGCGCTGTTTGGCTCCCTCCTCTTCTGCATTTCGGAGAATTGTCTCTGCTTCCAGTTGCGCTTTCTGAAGAAGTTCGCGCGCTTTTGCGGAAGCCGAATAAACTTCACCGCGAATGACTCCATCTCGTTCAATCGAATCGCGCGCTATGTCTTCCCGTACCGTGCTGGCAGAACCTTTATCTTTTCCTTTGATTACTTTTACTACTTTGACGTCATCCATGAGTAATTATTTCAAATTGCATATTGCAGATTGCATAAAATATTTTTTGCAATATTCATTTTGCATTTTGCAATACTTTCACGATCATTTTTCTACAACTTCAGGCAGGTTAGTCGACGGCAGGGCGGCTCGAAGCGCTACCAGTTCCTTCCGCAAGGCCATGGAAGATCGGCCGGCCATCGCGATAATAAATCCAAATAAAAGCAGAAGGACGATCACAACGGCCGCAAGAATTTGGAAAGGGAATAAAGAGTCTTTGGATAGTTTAATCGGTCCATAGTGGATCATGTCCGGCTGACGATCCGATGAAATTTCGGACGCGACCACCGTGACGTCGGCAGGCTTTAACCCTTCTACGCTATTAGCAATCAGATTCCTTACGTCTTCCTCTTTAAACGGAATCGCGCCGCTCCGGTCCGGTTTGTACTTTAACAAAACCGCGGCTTTCGTCAGAGTCGGACCTTGAAGCTCCTCTTTCAATACGTCTGATTCAGGCAAAACCACATGCACGCGCGCTTCCACCACTCCCGTGATGGTCGATAAAGTCTTTTCGAGTTCGCCCATCACGGCTTGCATGTACATGGCCTTTTCTTCGACAGCAGTCGGAATGAGACTTGTCTTTGAAAATACTTCTCCAAATCCTCTTTTGGGAGGTTTCGGCAGATTATTCGCCTGAAGTATTTCCCATGCACGCGAAGAGTCCCCTTTGGGAACCGTCAGAGTAAAGGTGAGCACTTCCCCTTCGATCGGAACTTTTGTCGCGTGGATACCATTATTCGTTAACGTGACCACCATCTCGTTGGCCTGCTCCTCTGTCAAGCCATGATGCAGCTCCTGGCTGCATGAGACCATTACACAAAGGCTCAACACCAGTCCGATGGCAAGAAACAACCGCCTAAAGACGTGTTTCATCAACTCTCCTCCTGCTGAGAAGATAACAAGGGATTCCCCCTCCTTATGCAATGCCCTGACATCTATACCTGCATCTGCATGGTGGATTTGAATGAGGAAACGCCCTGTTCCACCATCTTAGCGCAGAGCGAAATCTCATTGGTCAATTGTCCAACTTCCGTTTGCATCGCAAGGAGTTCCTGTGGTGAAAAAGTCCTGCCGCTCATGGCCTGATCCAGAATTTCTTTGAGGCGGCCCTGGCTGGTCTTCATGCGGTCTACAACTTTTTCCAGGCCATCCATATCCTTAACCTTGGGAATCTCACCTACTTTTTGCGTCTGATTCGCCTGTTCCACTTGATTGGTTTGGTTCACTTGATCAACCTGGTTGGTCGATTGTTGCTGACTGATCTGCGTATGCTCTCCACCCGGTTTGTTGACCGTGAGTTCCTGAGTTTCCAGTTTTGATCGAAGATCTTCAAACTTCGACATCTGTTCATTTGCGTTTTGAAGCTGTTTGGAAGCTTCTTTGAACATTTCGGCGCCGGCTTTTCCGGCCCCACCAATGGCGTCAACCATAAAATTCCTCCCTTAAGTCTTATTCCCTAATCGAGTCATTAAACTTTGCAGTTTCGAAGATAAATGCTCATCCTGCGCGACAAACGGAGTGATCGTTTCGCGCAAAGCCGCTGCGTCAGGACGGGACACGAAATCCTCCCCAAACATTTGTGTCAAAACAGTATCCACGACCTTAGCCGCAAGCGCTTCTCCTTTTAATCCCTCTGCTTTTGCCGTTTTAGCAACTTCACTCAGCCCTTTTTCCATCGCAGAGACATTTGGGGCTTGTCCTTTGGCTTTGGTTTCCTGTGGCTCCTGAATTTGTTTTTTTTCCGGTTGAAACTTTCCGACCTTCTTGTCGTCTCCTTGAGGTTCAGGAGGCAACGGGCCGGAATAGTTTCCGGGTCCTTTAATTTTCATAATCCGCTCTTAGCACGTGTAACAAAGGGGGATGTGGAGATGTTGAACGCGATAAGGAGAAATATTTTTATCCCCATATCTCCCTTATCTCCTTATCCCCCTTCTTACACTTATGCACATCTTTAAATCTTATTGAAAACTCCCATCTCTGCCGCTTTTATCAACTGCCGGGCTAAACTTGCGTCGATTCCGTTCGGATCTTTTTCCAACACTTTCTTGAGTTCTGCTAGCGCTTTGTCTTTTTGTTTCTTGAATAACAGAACTTCCCCTAAGTGTACTCTCGCGAACGTGTTCCCCGGGTCAATCTCTACAGCTTTTTGATGCGTTTGCAGAGCCTCATCATACTGGTCGAGGTTGAAGTAAGCATCTCCCAGCAATGTGTAACCAATCGACCTTTGTGGTGATAACGCGACCACAGCCTGGAAAATTTCCGTTGCCAGGGCGTAGCGATTGTTCGCAGCAAGACACTGACCCGCTTCGCACAGGAACTTCAATTGATTAATATCCGGTTTGATATCTGAAACTTTAGCCACAAGTTTCTCCTTGCATAAGGCCGGCCGAAACCGGCGCGAGATTATTTCATGTTTTGAATTGCGTTTTTCGAAGCATCTGTGCGAGCTTTTTCCAAATTGGAAACAGCCTGAAACATCATGGTTTCCAAGGATACGGCCCGCTGGAGCTCCAGCATTTTTCCCATTTCGCTTTGTCCGCTAAACGTTGGATCCGTTAATTTATTCGAAAAATCCGCTGTCTGAGCTTGAGTTTGACTGATAACTTCAGTTAAGGGACCGATCGCGTCCGACCCTGTAGCTCCGCCTGCGGAACCACCTGATTGAAGACCAAAAGGTGTTGATGCTGAACTTACTGGCATATACTTAGCCTCCTATTTTGTTTGATAATAATTATCGTCAGTTACCTCAGGAAAGTTGCTAACGAACAATTTTGCTGTTCTCGAGGATAGCCAGCGACAAGGCATAGGCCTTTTGCACCTGCTCTGCATCCTTTTTCTCCTTGTCTGATCCTTTCTTGGAAACTTCACTGGCCGCAAGCAAAATCCGCTGCATCTCTGCTTGAAAAGCCTTAGCCTCCTTTCCACCACCGCGACGGAGATTGGTCAAAATGGGAAACACTGACTCCCTGATTTCAACTTTTATAGGCTTTCCCGGCTTCGCCGCGGTTTTTGCCGCCCCCTTCCCTTTTGACCCGCCGGGAGCAGCACCGACAGTGAATGATTTCAATTCCTCTTTTGATTTTTCTTTCTCTTTGGCCACAAAATACCTCCGGTATTAGTGCACAATCACTTGTGACAAGTGACTAGTAACTTTAGATTTTTCAACGTTTTAATACATTCTACTTTACTCGACCGATCAAAACCCGTCAACAAAAATCCACGGTTCGCAGCAGCAAATTCGTTCCTGATATTTGAAGATCAACGACTCTTTAGTGCTTTCTGCAGTTTTGAAATGGCTTTCGCGTGAAGCCGCGAGGCCCATGATTTTGAAAGACCAAGCTGCGATGCCGCTTGCTCCAATGTCATGTCCTTGTAGTAATGGAACTCCAGTAACTGTTTCTCTTTTGGCGGAAGCTGTCCGAGCGCTTTCCTCAATTCAGCTTTTTCCTGTTTTAATTCCACCTGTTCCGCGGGGGACCGTCCCGGCTGTTCCTGTTCAAAACGATCGATCGCATCGGTTGACATGATGTAAATAGGAACCAGGCCAGCTACCAAACCGACGACTTCATTCATCTCATCTTTCAGGGTCATTCTTCTCGCCTCAGTTGAGCCGCGAAGAGCCTCATCGGCCAGGAATTCCGTAGCAGCCGACTCAAACTGCAAGTTGGAATTCTTCCGGCGCGTGATCACATCCATTTTTCTCAATCCATCGTACATGGCCCCTTTGATGCGGTAGTACGCAAAAGTCTTAAAAGACACGCCGAGCTTCGAATCAAACCTGTCCGCCGCTTCCAGCAACCCGATGCGTCCTTCCTGGACCAACTCATCCATTTCGAGCGGTACGCGGAGACGCTGTTTGATCTGATAGGCAATCGAACGAACTAACGGAGTGTATTGTTCAATTAACTCTTCTTTAGAGAGTCCCTCTACTTTATTCATTCTACGATGACTTTTGTTTCGAGAGAGTTTTCTTTAGAATCTCTGAAAAGGAACTCTGTTTCGGAACATTCGTTTCCTGCGAAAGAATCTTTTCGCGGTCTAATTCCATCAGTATGTTGATCTGACCCTCCGCAGAACCGAGCAGATAAACTTTTTCCTGAACTTCCACAACGAGGAGGCTTTTCCGCTGGTCAATCGGAACCCGCTCCAGCACGCGAATGGTTTTCGTGCTGTACCTCTGAGCGCCTGGTAAGAGAACTGGCAGGACTTTTTTCAATAGGAAGAAGATGAGCAAAACCGTCAGACCAAGAAAAACCAGCATCCGGAGGAAGAGGGCAGCAAAATTGATATCTTCCGGGGTTTGCTGGGCCAGCTGGAGTAACAAAATCATTTAACTTTTTCTCTCCCCGGCGCGGACGTGAGTCGCGCTACGATTTCATTTCATCAATTTTTTTTCAAAATGCGAACAATCTGAACACCCAGTTTTCCTTCTACGTCCACGAGTTTTCCGCTGGCAATTACTTTTCCATCCACAGATAAATCGACAACTTCGGGAGGCGATTTTTCGAGCTCAATGATCTGTCCTTCCTTAAGCGTAGAAAGCTCCTCAAGAGTAAAATTCAACCGTGCAAATTCGGCAACCACCGGTATTTCCAGGCTGGACAAAACTTCAGACACCCCTTCAGCGTCAGCGGCACTCTCCGGCTTTTTACTTACCTCTGTCATGTGTCTCAAACCCTCCTGAAATATACCATCAACGGTTATTCTCGCACTTCCTGCACCGTCTGAAAATACTGATGCCTGGATGACTCCACGGCGCAACATGGGACTATGAAGTTCGACTTTCCCCTCAACCTTCTCCTCATCAAAGCTAACAGTAGCACGATCCAGAAGAATGATATCCCCTCCTTCCAATATATTTATCTGATCAGGGGATAAATTCGCCACTCCGACATCCACGGAAAAAGTATAGGTTCTCTTTGATATCCAGGGTGCACGGGAAAGGAAATCGATTTCCGGTTTTCTTTCGTCCTGAAATTCCGCGGGCAGAAACAGTCCTGCGTGTACCATACCAATCTCTGTTCTGGTGCCAAAAGCAATTTCTACCATGCTACTTTCAGTCGAAAGTAATTTGAGAATCTCAGACTCTTCCCGGCTGACATTCTGCAATATAAAACGAGACTCCCGGAAAAAAGGATTCAGGGTCGACAGTATTTTGCAAGTCATATATTCGAGCAGACCGGACTCCATTTCAGTCCACCCTCCCTGGCTCTCCTGCCCCATAAAGATTTTCTGTATTAACCAGCGCGCCGATTCATCATCCAGAATCAGGGCAACATTCTTCCCCGCCGGTTGCACTTGCATGAAAATGGCAACATGTCTGGGAGCACGAATAGTCCGACATGTTCTTACCGCTACGATTTCAATATTCAACGGACGCTTCGCGATCGATACATCCGCTGGAAGACTGACTTTGATCTCAAAAGGATCAATCTTGATTACGTCTTCATTCTTCAAAACAACTTCACTGCCTGTCTCCAGACGCACTTGATTCAGGTTGGTTCCATTGTTACTGCCCATGTCTTTGAGGTAGTACTCAAGACCTCGCCTGAAAATCAAAGCATGCTTTTTGGAGACAATCGGTGATTTGAGCGGCACATCATTATCATTCGTTCGTCCGATGGAGATGGTTGGTTGCAAGAGCTTGCGAACCTGGGGTTTACTGATATGACCTACCGGTTTTACGATTAAATTAATTTCGATATCGTCCAGATTGAAAATGTCATATTCAAGCAGGACATCTCCCACAGCTTTCAAGATTTCTTTTAGCTCATCGGGCTGAGCTAGAAACGCGCAGGCGCGATTCAAAATTGCAACATCGCCCCGCGCAAAACGTTCGAGCCCTTTAAACTGATATGCCGGATATTCCATAAAATAAGTTAAAAAATTAGAGGTTAAAAGTTAAAGGTTAAAAGTTAAAAGAAGCTCCCGCTAGCGAACTTTAACCTTTAACCTTTAACTTTTAACTTTAACTAATACCGGAGGGGCGGGCTCGAGCGATGGAGGAAAAGAGTGAATCAACTTGTTGACGGTCGATCTTTCCTTTATCAATTAATTCCCGAAGAATAAACGAAAGTTCCTGCTGCTCGTCTTGCCCGGCTTCCATTTCCTTCACTGCTTCTAATACTATCATGCCGTGAGGATGCGGCAGGCGCTGGGCAATTTTTCTAGCTGCTTCCTTTTCATTCTTCAAACTTGCTCCTAATTTTGTCAGGCCCACCCTTACTGTTGCATCTTCCATGGACATGGAAGCTAAATCGATCTGACTCAATCTCTTGGTAGCAACCTTCACTTTATCGCCCGCATCAGTGGAAATCGCCTTAATTTCGTTCAGGAAATCTTCCTGAAGATCGGGTGGAAAACGGACTACAAGCGCCGCAAGGGCATTCTTACCTGCAATCGAGGAAGCGCGCGCGATTTCTCTTACGCCTACATGCTTCAAGAAAATGTAAATCTCGGCTTGCTTTAAAAGGAAAAGGGTCTGGAGTGTTAATTGAGATTCGCCCCAGGGGGCTGACATGGGCGCGAATCGCATGACGAATAGCTGAAAAATAGCATCAGACGATTGCTGGGGTACAAAAGGAAATGCAGCGGTTTGGAGTCTGATCAATTGTTCCACTTCTTTTCGGTATTCCGGAGAAAGGCGATTCAATAGAATGGCCCGGACCTGAGGGGATTCTTTTTCGAACGAATCTGCAATCCAACTGGGATGAATCCTTTCCAGATTCCTGTTTCTTACATGCTGAACGAGATATCCCAATAGTTTGGATACCAACGTCATCCGCACTTCTTTTGGAAAGCGATCGTAGCGACGCGCTTCTTTTTGAATCAGTTTCGCCCTTTCCTCAGAAAGCAAGTTTAGAATCTGTTGATCTTGACCTTCATAAAGCAAGAAACAATAAAGAAAAACTTGGTCTTTTACCGTCATTCATCCCAGCCAGGGCTTACGCGTATGATAGCATACGGACCGCCGGCCTATGGAGCGCAGGCGTCCCGCCGGCATTATGGGCCGCGGACGTCCCGTCCGCATTCC
>JBKKAT010000779.1:0-12167 GCA_046714535.1 Acidobacteriota bacterium
TTTTCACGAATCAAAAGTGGGGAACCCGGGAGCCAGTTGTTTTTCGTGATACTGAATTCCATATGGTTCGTCTGAGGGCGTTCGGCATCTTTTCAATGCGAGTGCACGAGCCGCAGTTATTCGTGAACACAGTTGTAGGAACACAACAGCGATTCACAACGGACGACGTGGAAGGATTTTTACGGGACATCATTGTTTCCCGTTTGAATGATGTTCTTGGGGAAACTTTGAAGACGTTGCTCGATTTGCCCCGCTATTACGATGAGCTTGGAGTCGCGTTAAAAACGCGGGTCAAAGAAGATTTTGGAAGATACGGTTTGGAGCTGGTGGATTTTTACATCAACTCGATTACGCCCCCGGAAGATGTCCAAAAAGTGATCGATGAACGGAGCGGAATGGCAGCGGTAGGTGATATGAATCAATACATGCGGTACAAAGCGGCGCGTGCTGTGGGAGATGCGGCCAAGCAGGAGGGAGGTTCCGCGGGAGAAGGAATGGGACTCGGGATGGGAGCTGGTCTCGGTATGATGCTTCCCGGCATGGTAGCCCAGGCGATGCAAGGTGCTCAGCAACAGGGCGGAGCTCCTGCAGCAACGATTGCGTGTCCAGGATGCAAAACGCAGATTCCTGCGGGATCACAATTTTGCAGCAGCTGTGGAGCAAAAGTTCTTGCCACCATCCAATGTCCAAAGTGTAATACTCAAGTTGCCCCCGGTTCGAAGTTCTGCAACGGTTGCGGTGCGTCTTTAGCGACTGCGACTTGCTCTAAATGCGGAACTGCATTGACGCCGGGCTCGAAATTCTGTGCGAATTGCGGAGAAGCATCCCAATAATGTTGAACAAACCGCTGGAAGAAGGATTCACGTTTGATGACGTGTTGTTAACGCCATCCCGTTCGGAAGTTTTACCTGCTGATACGGACATTCGGACACATTTTTCCCGAAACATCCAGCTCAACGTGCCGATCATCAGCGCAGCGATGGATACCGTGACCGAATCCGAGCTTGCGATTGCCGTTGCGCAGCAAGGCGGAATTGGAATCATCCACAAGAACATGACGATTGCAGAACAAGCGGATGAAGTGGACAAAGTAAAGCGCTCCGAATCGGGAATGATTGTGAATCCCATCACCATGTCTCCTGATGAGCTGATCTCCGATGCTCTCAATGTGATGGAAAAATACAGAATTTCAGGCGTCCCGATTACGCAACATGGGAGGCTGATCGGCATTCTGACAAACCGGGATTTGCGTTTTGAAACAAATTTTAAGCAGAAGATTTCACAGGTAATGACAAAGGAAAATCTCATTACTGTGCCGGTTGGAATCGGTCTGGAAGAAGCCAAACAAATTCTTCACCGGCATAAGATTGAGAAGTTGCTGGTGGTCGATGATGATTACAAGCTGAAAGGTCTGATCACTGTAAAAGACATCAAAAAAGGGATTGAATTTCCTCTTGCCTGCAAGGACGAGTTTGGACGTTTGCGGGTTGGCGGAGCGATCGGTCCGACAGCGGATATGATGGAACGTGCGTCCGCTCTGGTGAATGCAAACGTGGATGTTCTTGTAATCGATACGGCTCATGGTCACACAAAAAATGTTCTGGAAGCTGTGACGAAAGTAAAAAAACAATACCCGCAACTGGACGTTATCGCGGGCAACATTGCCAGCGCGGAGGCTGCGCGGGATTTGATCGAGCGCGGTGTGGACGCAATCAAGGTGGGAATGGGGCCTGGCTCGATTTGCACAACGCGTGTGGTTACGGGAGCAGGTGTACCTCAAATTACCGCAATCGATAATTGCTACAAGATTAGTCGCGAGTACGGGATACCGCTGATTGCAGATGGCGGAATCAAATATTCCGGTGATGTGGCGAAAGCCATAGCTGCCGGCGCAAGCTCGGTGATGATCGGATCGCTGTTCGCGGGGACCGATGAAAGTCCCGGAGAACAGGTGCTCTATCAGGGCCGCTACTACAAAGTCTATCGCGGCATGGGATCGATCGAAGCGATGAAACGTGGAAGCAAAGATCGCTATGCGCAAAGCACAGATGAAGCCAGCAAAATGGTTCCCGAAGGTATCGAAGGACGTGTCCCATATCGCGGGAACGTGTCCACGATCATTCATCAACTTGTCGGCGGTCTTCGCGCCGGCATGGGTTACTGCGGCTGCAAGAATCTGGAAGAGATGCGGACAAAAACAAAATTCATCCGCATCACCGCTGCGGGCCTAAAAGAAAGCCACGTCCACGACGTCATCATCACCAAAGAAGCGCCTAATTATCAAGTCGACTAGATTCTTACAAGTGAACCAAAATTAGCAACACAACAAACTTCAAAAACGGAATCTGTCCAAAAAACAGATCTCTCTGGAAAGGAGCCTATCGCGCAGAGCAGCTGGCAAAAGAACCTGCATCAACACCTGAGACCAAAAGTGCGCAGTACGAGTCTCGACTCGGCGGCTTAGCCCCGCCAGTCGGAAATGCAACTCTTTTCCTTGCATTAGAAAGCCCAATTGCAATCGTCTGCTTGGGATATTTTATTTCTTCGTGGCAGACAAAGGTTTATTCCGCTATCATACTCTTTATGACTGACCCAAATCAGAAAGCTAATGTGCCACCAACGGATGCGATTTTGATGCAAATGCTTTTTGGAGCTCTGCTCCAGAAGAGCATTTGTGTTGCAACAAAACTCCGCATTGCAGATCTTTTGGTCGAAAAATCTTTAACTGTAGAAGAACTGGCAGCGAAAACAGAAGCGCATGCGCCATCGCTTTACCGCATTCTGCGAACACTTGCTGGAAATGGCATCTTTGCGGAAAACGATGACCGCACTTTCAAACTTACGCCTCTCGCTGAGCTGTTGCGCAGCGATGCGCCAAATTCGATGTACGATTTTTCAATTATGATGAGCGAAGAATGGCTCTGGAGCGCATGGGGAGAGCTGATGTACAGCGTTAAAACGGGACTCGTTGCACATGACAAAGTTCAGGGCATGAGTTCGTTCGAGTTCTTTACAAAAAATCAGGACGCGGGAAAAGTATTCAACCGGGCAATGACCAACCTTTCGATGAATGTTGTTCCCGCAATTGTTCAAGCTTACGATTTTTCGGGCATCAGCAAAATGGTTGATATCGCCGGGGGTCATGGAATATTGCTCGCTGGAATTTTGAAAGCGAATCCACAAATGCAAGGAGTTTTGTTCGATCTGCCTTCTGTCATCGAAGGCGCTGGTGAATTGCTCGAAAAAGAGGGTGTCAGGAACCGGGTCGAACTCGCCATTGGCGATTTTTTCCACTCCATTCCTGCGGGCGCTGATGCTTATCTAATGAAGCACATCATCCATGACTGGGATGACGAACGCAGCATCAAAATCCTAAAAAGCATCCGATCAGCAATGAAAGAAAATGGAAAAGTCTTGATCATCGAAATGGTTGTTCCAGAAGGCAACGAACCGAGTCCTTCCCATAATCTCGACCTCATGATGCTTGTCATGGAGGGTGGAAAGGAACGAACAAAGGAAGAATACAGAACACTGCTGGAGGCGGCCGGATTCCGAATGACCCGCGTCATTGCGACGAAGTCACCGTACAGCATCATTGAGGCAGAAAGGCTGTAGGGCTGATCGAAGACTCTGCGAGGCAGGCAAGGTGTTAATCCAAATATCCCGAGCGGTGACGCAGTTTCACTCCGGATTTTTTGCTCTCCACTTTGATCTTGTGGAACTCATCCGCTTTCTTATGAGGGGGCGCCTTATAACAAATCATGTACTGATGATCCAGGTCACCCAGGATGAGATCGAATCCATGCCGAAAATTCAACGAATTTTCAAAGTAGAGTCCGCCTGTATTATCCGCAATTTCTGCCATGAGCTGTTGAGTATCATCCAGGTATTCTGCGTCTTCAAACCTTGGCATTCTATTGCCTTCGGTTGCGCTATCGGGGAGTGGACTTTCCGTTCCGCGTGTGTTGATTGTGTAGAAGGTAATGTTGTGTCTGTTTAATTGAGCAACAATTCGGCGCAGAAGAGACCACAGATCGGAACCACTTTCGCGTAACCCCAATGAATCCCTTCCGGCTTCATAATTGCCCATACGCCGCTCGATCAGATCGAAGTATTGTTTGCCAGGTTCCGGGTTAATTCCGCCTGAAATATAAAGAACAACCAGATGCTGATCGTTCTTGTACTGAATCAGATTTTTTTCGAACTTTTCCAGTGCTTTCAAGGACTGCCGCGCCATTTCCTTTTCTTCCATCGCATATTCATTTGCCTGGCGGACTGCATCCTGAAGGACTCCTTGCAAACCGCCTCTTCCTAGAATGTTGGTTAAGGTTCTTCTGCGGTTCAAAACCACAGCGTTTCGTGAAGAATTGGCGCTGATTTGATCCAATTTTGTTTCCAGCAACTTTACATCCGTAGTGAACGGAACACTTATTTCGACTGAGCCGGGGATGGTTGCCACCAACATGGTCTCCCAATGAGGTGAAATTTGTTTTAAAAAATCCTGGATTTTTGGCTTGATGTACAAATATTCTGCCTGGTAAGTGTTATACAGATCCACAATCAGAACAACGCGCTTCAATGGGGATGCGGATTCATCGGCAGTTTGAGACTGTGCTGTTTGGGGAGGCTGTGTGAAAGTTGCTGCCGGATAGAGGACCTCTTCAAAGCAGGTAGCCGGCATTTTCTTGCCGTCTTCGTAGACTTCAAAGTCGGCTTGCGTCAAACCGGTGAATGGTTTTCCGGAGCGGTCAGTTGCTTTCACCCATACCGTGACTTCGGTTACTTTGACTTCATAGTCTTGAGACTCACCCGACAACGATACAAACAGAAAGATTGCGGACATGAGACGTTTCATGTCTTATTTACCTTCGATCCACTTCTTCTTCATGTTTGTAACCTTCCCGGTCTCCTTTATCAGATTTTATGAAACGGTTTGGTTTTGTAGTTCTTATACTTCCTTCCCTGCAGCGAAGTTTGAACTCCACTTGCGGACCCAGTTCAGCCATCGACTCAAGAATGGTCCCGTTCCATTGCTTGAAATCAGTCTTGATAATGGTTAAACGCTTGCGGGAACGAAGGTGAGGAATCTGCACTTCGTAATCATTGGTCAGACTAAATTTGCAATTGTGCAGATCGTCATCAACTGCCATGACTGAAACTACCTCCGGCGAATAGTCAAAAGTAGCATTTATTTCAGCAAATCGGTTGGTCTTGTAGAGATAATAACCCGCACCCGCAGCAATCAGGATAAAGATGAAGAGCGATTTAGACATGAACTTTAAATACTATACTACTCATATATGGGCATGAGAACACTTTCGACTTTTCTCCTGATCCTGGTTTCGATTCCCCTCTTGTTAGCTTTGGAACCTGCGAAGTCTCAATCCATCTACGATGTAACCGTCATTGACGGCACAGGTTCAGATCCGAAACCGCACAGGACCGTCACATTTTCCAGCAGCCGGATTACGGGCATCAAGGAGTCTGACACTTCGGATGATGCGGATTGGAACGGGACCGGCAAATTCCTGATTCCGGGTCTCTGGGACATGCATGTTCATCTTGCCTATGTGGGTGACCTGGCCTGTCCGGCGTTAGTGGCCAACGGAGTGACATCGGTCCGGGATTTGGGTGGAAACCTGAACGTGATCGATTGGATGCGCCGCAGGATCGATGAAAAAGATTTGATCGGTCCACGAATCTTTCGAGCCGGACCTGTTCTGGATGGAACCAAAATAGGCGCGCGGGATCGAATCATCTTTGATACTCCTGCAGACAGCATTCGTGCGGTGAGCTATCTAAAGGAACAGTCCGTAGATTTTATCAAGGTGCATAACGGACCGAGACCTGAGCCTTACTTTGCGTTGTTGAAAGAAGCAAAACGACGGGGCATTCAAGTGGTCGGACACATTCCTGTTTCGATTTCCGATCCTGGCACAGCGATTGATGCGGGACATGGCAGCGTTGAACACATTGTGAGTCTGTTCGAAGGACCTTATTTGCAAAAAGTGGCGGCGGGCAAATCAAAACAGGAAGCGCTGGCAGCGTTCACGGATGCAGAAGCAAGAAGAATTGCGCAAAAAATGGTAAAGAACGGAACCTGGTTTGATCCGACTTTGATCACTTACTGGGCGCGTTCTTTTCAATGGGACATCCGCGCGAAAAAGGATGAACGGGAAAAGTACGTGACCGGATCCGCAAAAGAATTCTGGAGAATGTTTCCTGATTTGCCGGACGAGCCGGCTGTTCGCGAGATGTTGAAACAGGCATTCGATCGAATGATGGAAATAACACGCATCCAGCACCAGGAAGGGGTCCGATTTTTGGTCGGAACAGATCTGGCTGCCAAATACACATATCCGGGATTCAATGTTCACGATGAATTGCAATGGCTGGTCAATGCAGGACTTTCACCAATGGAGGCTATCCAGGCGGGAACGCGAAACTGCGCAGAATCCGTAGGAAGACTCAAAGATCTTGGCACAATCGAAGAAAACAAAATCGCTGATTTCATACTGCTCGAAAAGAATCCACTCACAGATATTGCGAACTCGAAAAGCATCGTCATGGTGGTTGTGAACGGTCATGCCTACACGCGCGAAGACCTCGATCAGATGTTGAAGGAAGTCGCAAAGAAAGCGCCCGGCCGTTGAAACACTTCAATAAGACATCAAATCCATCTTGATGATTCCGTGCTGTCAAATGGATGCAACATACTCCGCGGGAAATCCAAGTCGTTGCAGCACACTTTTGAGTTTCGACGCATACTCAGGATTCCGATCAGCGGCGTTCGGTGGATCCGCGAGGTTGTAGCATAGTGCGGGAATGACTTGCCCTTCGATGGTCTGCGCTAAGATCGCTTCAGGCAGATATTGTTCAAGCCCGGGGGCCGCGTAGAGCTGCTGAAGTTCAGAGTGAGTTAGTGAAATGAGCATGCCATAAGCGCGCGCGCCGGTTGTTGGCAAAAGAGTCGCCCGCTGTCCTATTTGTAATGCGAATCCTTCAACAAAAGCACGTCGCGCATTCATCGGAACCATCCCCTTATTGTGGAGGAGTTCAACATCCATGAACAAGCCGTAAAAGAAAACATCGATTCGCCTTGTCGTCATTTCTTCATCCGCTAAAGCTGCGAAGGGTAAAGTCTGCTTTTTTCCAATGCCGACTAAAGTAGGCGCTCCATTATTCCCCACTCTGTTGCAATAGTTTTGCCACGAGACCTGTCCAGCCGGTTTGATGGCTTGCTCCGATCCCGGCGCCGGTATCACCGTGAAAATATTCATGAAAGGGGATGTAGCGGTTCCAATGTTCGTTTTGCTGGAAGACTTCAGCTTCTCCAAAAACGGGTCTTCGGCCATTCTCATCATGCAAAAACACACGCGTGAGCCTTTTCGAGATTTCTGCCGAAACTTCCCACAGCGTCATCATTTGACCGGATCCGGTGGGGCATTCCACTTTGAAATCGTTACCGAGATAGTGATGAAATCTTTGCAGCGATTCAATGATGAGGAAGTTTACGGGATACCAGATCGGTCCGCGCCAGTTGGAATTTCCGCCGAATAAACCTGTGCTCGATTCTGCCGGTTCGTAATCGACACGATGTTCCGTTCCATTCACGTGCAAAGTGTATGGATGATCTTTGTGAGAACGAGATAGCGCCCGAATTCCATAAGGAGAAAGGAATTCATTTTCATCCAGCATCACTTCTAAGACACGGCGCAGCCGTTCCGGCCACACGATCGAAAGAAGTCTGCGTTCCTTCATCCCCTCGGTCCTCATGCAAGCAAGATTTCGCGTGAGATCCCCTCTATGATCGATGAACCATTCCAATCTTCTCTTGAAATCGGGCAAATGATCCAGGACTTCGGGTTCGAGCGTTTCGACCGCAAACAACGGCATGAGTCCAACCATCGAGCGCACTTTCATCGGGAACGAGCTTCCATCCGGAAAGTGAACGACATCATAAAAGAAACCGTCCTCTTCGTTCCACAAAGAAAGCTCATCGCCGCCGCGATAATTCATCGCGCGGGCAATATAAACAAAGTGTTCCCAGAACTTGCTGGCAACGTCTTCGTAGGATGGATCATCCTTTGCGAGTTCGAGCGCCATCGCAAGCATGTTCAAGCAAAACATCCCCATCCAACTGGTGCCATCCGATTGAGCGATATGCCCGCCGGTTGGCAACGGAGCGCTGCGGTCAAACACTCCGATGTTATCCAATCCAAGAAAACCACCCTGAAAAATGTTGCGGCCGTCCGCGTCTTTGCGGTTGACCCACCAGGTGAAATTGAGCATCATTTTTTGAAAGATGCGTTTCAGGAAAATCTTATCCCCCTCTCCCCTTCTCTTCTGTTCAATTTTGTAGACTCGCCACGCAGCCCACGCATGCACAGGCGGATTCACATCGCTGAATGCCCATTCGTAGGCGGGAAGCTGGCCATTCGGGTGCATGTACCATTCGCGTGTGAACAGAAGAAGCTGCTCTTTTGCGAAATTGGAATCGACCAGAGCCAAAGGAATGCAATGAAACGCAAGGTCCCATGCTGCGTACCACGGATACTCCCATTTATCCGGCATGGAAATCACGTCATCGTTGTACAGATGGGTCCATTCCTTGTTCCTGCCATTCAGACGTTCAGGCGGTGGAGGCGGCTGTGCCGGATCCCCTTTGAGCCATCGATCCATTTCATACCCGTAAAACTGTTTGCTCCATAACATGCCTGCAAAAGCTTGTCTCATCACACTCTTCGCATCACCTGAAAGATGGCCTGGAATTACCTTCTCATAAAATTCATCTGCCTCTTGAATCCGCGTAGAAAAAATTTTAGTAAACTGCGATCCGAATGGCGTTGCAAGATCTTGATCGCTGAGGCGAAGGCGGATTGTTGCCGATTCACCCGGCTGCAACTTCAACAAATAGTGCGCGGATGCTTTCGTTCCTTTTTGTCCGGGGTTGATTGCTTCCTCGTTGCCATGAACGATGTATTCATTGATTCCATCTTTGAAGTATCCCGGGCCGGTGTTGATTCCGAAGAGACGCTTCGCATTCGTTTCGTTTTCTGTGAAAAGAATCCGTGGAGATCCTACGGCGTACAAGTACCGCTTTCCGTATCTTTCATGATTCAACTCGATGCCGGATTTTACTTTCCGCAGCTCAGGTTTCTCTTTGCCCGAATCCCAGGACCACGTATTGCGGAACCAGATGGTGGGAAGCAAATGAAGCTCTGCAGCATCCGGACCGCGATTGGTTGCTGTAATCTGAATGAGAATATCTTCAACAGATGCTTTTGCATATTCTGTGACAACGTCAAAATAACGATCCTCATGAAAAATACCGCTATCGACCAGCTCAAACTCCCGCTCTGCGCGTCCGCGCCGTCTATTTTCATCAATCAATTGCTGATAAGGATAAGCAGCGTGCGGGTACTTGTATAAATGTTTCATGTAAGAATGAGTCGGCGTGGAATCAACATAGAAATAATATTCTTTGACATCTTCCCCATGATTCCCTTCATTGCCTGTCAATCCAAACAATCGCTCCTTCAAAATGGGATCGTTTCCGTTCCAAAGCGTGGGTGCAAAACAAATGAGCTGATGCCGGTCCGAGATACCGGCCAGTCCATCCTCACCCCATCGGTAAGCTCTGGATCGGGAGTGATCGTGCGGGAAGAACTCCCAGGCAGTTCCATCCTTGCTGTAGTCTTCGCGAACCGTTCCCCACTGACGCTCGCTGAGATAAGGTCCCCAGCGTTTCCAGTGTTTTCTTCGCTCGTTCGCTTCCTGCAATCGTACTTCTTCGTGCGTCATGATGGTTTAGTTGCCATGCGATAAGAATTTCTTACAACCCGTTTGTACTTGAGACTAGTCGCGATAATCTGTAAGCATGCCAAACAATCGCCAGATCCAATATACCCCAGAGGGGGAACAAATCATTTTTCGTTCAACGCGCTGGGGAATGGTTTTTGTCCAATCGATCTGGGTCATTGGAGTGGCCATTCTGGTGTATTGGAGCGCTCCTGCAATTCAAACTTATTTCGAGCAGGGAGAAATCACAGGGGCCGCAAAACATTTGAATCGATTCAATTTATCCGATCGTGGCACGTTTGCCGCGATGATCGCATGGTGTGTATTTCTTGTATGGTGGGGACCAGGTGCGCTTTATGAAATCTTGAAAGTATTCCTTTACAGGGACCGATTTCTGTTACGATCAGACGCCCTCGTTGTACAGCGGCGCAAATTTAGAACGCGAGAATTCGTGTTGAGATCATACGAACCGATGGCACTTCGTTTGGGTACTTTGGATGGAGCCCTTGAAGCAAAGACGAAAACCGGTGAGCACGTACTTACCGAAGGCGGTACGCTGGAAGATCGCCGGTGGTTGCTGGAACACTTACAACAACGTTACAGAGCTACTGCCGATTTGCCGGCAACAACCGCCAACACCCGGGAACGGATCGGTACTTATATCGTTGAAAGACGGACCGATGGAACTATGAGAATCAGATCTTCGGGTCTTTCCACAATTGGATGCGGCATCATGGCGGCAGTGGTTTGCGTCGGATTGCTCGGATTCACCATACGCCTGTTTATGAAGGGTTCTGGAGCTGGCTTGATCACATTAATGTTTACCGCAGCCATTGCATTCGCAGGACTCAACGCGCTGAACCGGCGAACGGTCGAAGCATCCCGTGGAAAGTTGCACGTAAGTTGGAGCAGTCCTGTGGGTCGTCTTCTTCAGCGCTTCGTCAAAAAAGACTCTATGGTGATGCAAGTTCAGTTCGGTGAAGGCCAATGGGAAAGTGATACCGGCACACTCACGATGAAAACCACGTACCAGCGTAAATCTAGTACGCCAAATATTAGTCTGGTGCTTTTGCGCAAATTTTCGGAAGAGCAGGAAGATGTAGAAGCGGAAGATTTGGATGAACAGGAAGATCTGCTACGGGAGGATCTCATTTTGAATGTGCATGGCGCCGGCAGCGAATACACTTCTGAACATTTGTTGAGGATGCTGTCGGAGACGACAGGATTTCCGGTGGGGAAATAAGAGCGGACGAGACGTCCGCGGCCCATAATGCCGGCGGGACGCCAGCGGTCCATAGTTATCGGCGGAAAGCAAAGCGCAGCCCGGACCAGACTTCATCAACCGCACAGACCTTAATATCGACCATGCCATTGGCCAGACCGATATCCCGGACAACATTTTCGTTTAGATCCGTTTCCACTTTTGAAGAACCCTTCGGCCAGGAGATCCATAGAACTCCTTTTGGCGCAAGGTGTTTTTTCAATTCCGGAAATCTTTTCAATAACTCGGCGCGCTTCTTCGTGAAGAAATGAATGAATCCCATCGATGGCTTGAGTCTCTTTACGCGCGAAACGCCTTCAGGAAGCGGCGTCAAGGTTTGATCATAATCAGGAGGAGGATTCAAAACGCCGAGTTCCGTTCCTTCTTTAATACCGAGCTTTTCAGGGAGCGAACGTTTTGAATATCCCGCCATAGTCTCTATTATAGTTCCATGGTTGAATTACTGGGTTTAGAGCCAAAAGAAATTGCTGCATTGGTTGGCGGGCCCGAATATCGTTCGATGCAAATCTTCGAGTGGCTCTATCAACGCGGAGTTCAGGATTTTTCCGCGATGACCAATCTTCCGCGTGAGCTCCGGGAGCAACTGGCCGCAAATTTCACCGTGAGTCTTCCCGAAATGGTGGAGGTGCAGCATAGTACCGATGGTACTTCCAAATACGCATTGCGAGCCGGAGCAGAAATCATTGAATCCGTTCACATGCCGGAAGAAGGGCGGGAAACTCTGTGCATTTCCAGCCAGGCAGGCTGTTCTTTTGGTTGCAAATTCTGCGTCACCGCGCGTATGAACTTGCGCCGCCATCTTACGCCCGGAGAAATAGTGGGACAGGTGTTGCTCGCCATCAAAACACACGGCAGAGCAACGAGGCTCAACATTGTCTTCATGGGCATGGGAGAACCGATGCACAACTACGACAACGTGATGAAAGCGTTCCGTATCATGATTCATCCACGCGGTCTCGCCATTTCATCGCGGCGGATTACAATCTCCACCGTAGGTTTTATTCCCTCTCTCGTTCGTTTGCAATTGGAGCCTGTCATTCCCAACATCGCCGTCTCTTTAAACGCTCCGAACAACAAATTGCGA
>JBKKAT010000780.1:0-5813 GCA_046714535.1 Acidobacteriota bacterium
GTGTATTGATAAAAAAAGTAAGCAGAAATAAAACCATTCCGCCAAGAAACAATGTGCGATACAGAGTTCCTTCGACCGGCGCTTCGGGAAGTTCCACGGCAATGTTTGCCGATAGTGTGCGCATGCCGGAAAAGATATTGAAATCCATGATCGGTGTATTTCCGGTTGCCATCACAACAATCATGGTTTCACCAATGGCCCTTCCGAGACCGATCATGATTGCAGAAAAAATGCCGGCCGATGCTGTGGGCAACACGATTCTCATGGCTGTTTGCCAGCGGCTTGCGCCCAGCGCCAGCGATCCGGAGCGCAACGCCGCAGGAACGTTGGACAGCGCATCTTCGGTGATCGTAAATACGATCGGAATAACGGCAAAACCCATCATAAAACCTACTACCAGCGAGTTCCGTTGTTCGAATGGCAAGTTTGTTGTCTGAACCCACCACACACGAAAATCGGCGACCTTCTTTCCTGTGGATGGATCCGTTACGACGAACAGCCATTTCTCAAGAACAGGACCGAGCATCCATGAGAGATACATCGTGAGAAGAAACAAAGGAACAAATGCAATCCATTCACTGCCCGGCCTGATCAGAACTCGCCACTTCACGGGCAGTCCACTCCAGCACCAGCCAAACAAGAGAGCCACTGCAGGCAGAAGGACACAGGCAACCAGAATAGAAGGTACGCGCATCTCCAACAACGGCGCCAACCATAAGGCGGCGAGAAAACCGAGCACAACCGAAGGAAGCGAAGCCATGATCTCCATGGTGGGTTTCACGATGATTCGAAAATCCGGATGCAAAAATTGTGAAGTATAAATTGCCGCCAGCAACGCTATCGGCACCGCAAATAACATCGCATAGAGCGTTCCCTTCAAAGTACCGATCATCAAAGGAACCAGCGAGAGTTTTGATTCAAAATCATCAGTAGAACCTGTCGACTGCCATTGATAGGACGGTTCCGAATAGCCTTCGTACCAGATTTTGCCAAACAACGCTGTGATGCTGGATTCCGGATGAGGATCTTCCAACCGATAAAGATGGAGCTGTTTTTTTTCATCCAGAAAAATCAGCCGGTCATATTTTCCCCCAATGGTCGCTAACAAAGGGGTAAATGACAGTTCCTGTTCCCAACGGACGTCTGCAGTTGTTGCATATCGAACGGAAGCAACTTTTCCAGTTCCAATCAGAAATGCTTTGTTTCTTAAGCTAAAAGCGTAATAGTCAGCGCCCGCGGGCAAAGGTTCTAGATCTTTCGTTCTTCCAAAGAGACGGCGTTCTCCGCCCTGCGGGATATAGAGACTGTAAATACGGTTCAGGCCGGAATGATTCGTCATCACAAGCGAAACTCCGCCGAGCAGAAAATCCATCGAATGAATCACGGAATCCCGTTGATCTTCAAAAGGACGGAATTTCTGTACAAAGCGAACCTCCTCACCCGAACGCGTAAAGTAGTAAACATCCCCTGTTTTTGTGGCGATAACAATTTCGCTCGCCTGCGGATTCACGGCGATCATTACCGGATCTTTCCCGGCTTCCGGCGTTATATTGAAGGAACTTCCAATCGCCGTTTCACCCTGACCGAAAAGAGTTTTCGTTTGTGTAAGTGTCGCGATGTGAACTTCCCTGACTCCGTTCACATCTTGAATCGCAGCAACCACTTTTTCCGTTCCTGAATCACCATAATCAATTTCAATGATTGGCGCTTGCACGGCCCCGATCGAATAGAACGGCCCGGCCTTCGTATTATCCGTAATCGTTCGCTTATTGTTTTCAAAAGTGCCCTGGTAACCAATCGACACGATGGAAAAAAATCCATCCGTGGTTCCAAAAAGAATCTCTTGAGTTATTTGATTGTACCGGGCGATTGAAAAAGTCTTGGGCTCGGAAAACATCGGATCTGCTTCACGCATTTTTCCATCTTGCGTAATAGAAACAAAAAGAATTTTCCCTGTGTCATCCACCAGAAACGGCAATTCTCCCCATTCATCCACGCCCAGTATTTTGTACGACCGGTTCGGAACAGAAACCGTTCTTACCTCGGTGACTTCCGCGCTACGAAAGAGCGGAATGATTTGCCACAGGATGAACATAAATATTCCCAGGACTGCCGTGATGATGCTGATTCCTCCAATTTTGATGAAACGGGTCATGAAACGGTCTATGAACAGGACCTTTTTGGAGGGCTGAAACCGGGCAGGTGTGGCGGGCGGCTGTTCAGAAACCTGTGGAGAAGGAGGACCGGCGCTTGTTGGACTTGTCTGTAACTGATCCATAGAATAAAGGGCGCGAATGAATCGCGCCCTTACCAAAATTTATCGCAGCTTAGCCATCACTTCCGTGACAGCCGTTGCAGGCAACGGATAGTAGCCGTCTTTTACAACAATTTCCTGTCCTTGTTTGGAAAGCACAAAGCGGACAAACTCTCCCACCAATTTATCCATCGGTTTGCCGGGAGCCTTGTTGACGTAAATATAAAGGAACCGAGCCAGAGGATAATTGCCATTCAGACAATTGTCATAACTTGGATCAGACATTTTTCCCGCAGCTTGTCCGAGTGGAATCGCCTTTACACCGGATGTTTTATAACCAATTCCTGAGTAACCAATACCACCTAAATCACTGGCCACTCCCTGTACAACGGATGAGGAACCGGGCTGTTCCTTCACAGTTGGCTTGTAATCGCCTTTGTTCAAAGCGACTTCCTTAAAATATCCGTATGTTCCGGAGGCGCTGTTACGACCATAGAGTGAAACCGGTTTATTCGCCCATTCACCAGTCAGGCCCAACTGACCCCACTTCGTGGTGTTTTTTCCGCCTCTTTTATAGGTGCCGGAGAAAATGCCATCAACCTGGCTCAAAGTCAGACCTTTGATCGGGTTGTCTTTGTGAACGTAAACAGCAAGTGCGTCAATCGATACCTTGATCTCTGTTGGCTTGTATCCATACTTCTTTTCAAAAGCATCGATTTCAGTCGGCTTCATCTGCCGGCTCATTGGACCAAATTGCGCTGTCCCCTCAATTAATGCAGGAGGAGCAGTGGAAGAACCTTTCCCTTCAATCTGGATTTTCACGTTCGGGTATTTGGCTTTAAAAGATTCGGCCCACAGTGTCATCAAATTGTTCAATGTGTCCGAACCAATGCTGCTGATGTTTCCCGAAATTCCGCTAACCGGTGTATAACTTTCCAACTTGGGATCCACCTGAGCGGCTTGACCCAGCGCCCAGGGACTTACAAGTAAAACTATGGCAATCATCATTGCCGAAATTCGCTTTTTCATACAATCGTCTCCTTTAAGAACCTAATTTTTTTACAGAGACTAGAGTTTAGATAGCAGCAATTGCAACGATATCAAAGCAATGTTTCAGACAAGTAAAATCACAGAGATAATTAACAGCGATTTAACATTCTCGTGACGCTCCCGTATCGATTGCCCTCTAAGCTTTTTTGTTGGTTCTTCGTAGCAGAACCGCAGAGACGGGAGGCGCAAAGTTAAGGGAGAGAAAAATCTTAACTCTGCGTCCCGGCGACTCTGCGGTAAGGCTTCTGAGTATAATCACTAGATCGCCCATGGAAAAAGATGACGAAATATTTTGATACAGAACTGGATGTCCTAAAGCAGACTCTTTTGCGAATGGCTGGAAAGGCCGAAGCAATGATTCATAAAAGTGTTCAGGCGCTTGTACAGCGAGACAATTCGCTTGCGGATGAAATACCTCATATAGAAGACGAAGTAAATCGACTTCAGCTGGAGATTGATGATCGTGCATTCAAATTGCTTGCTCTGCGGCAGCCGATGGCTCATGACTTGCGGTTGATCATCGCCGCAATGAAAATTTCCGGAGACCTGGAACGGATCGCCGATCAGGCGGTAAACATTCAGGAAAACACAAAAGTGCTGCTGCAGTTTCCGCTACTCAAACCGCTGATTGATATTCCTAAAATGGCTGATATCGCCACGGAGATGCTTCGCGATTCGCTCGATGCATTCGTAGAAAGTGACGCAGCGAAAGCGCGAAATGTAGTAACACGCGATGATGAAGTGGACGGACTGAAGAATCAGGTTTTCAGGGAATTGCTGACTTACATGATTTCGGATCCGCGAACCATTCAAGTGGGTTTACAACTGATTCTGGTTGCCAGGCATCTGGAACGCATTGCCGATCACGCCACAAATATTGCGGAAGATGTCGTTTATCTCGTAGAGGCCAAAGACATCCGTCACCACGCAGAAGAACTGGAATAGGGGAGCGCAGGCGTCCCGCCTGCATAGGGGATCGCGGACATCTTGTCCGCAACTAGAAAAGGGTATAAATAAATGGCGCGATTGCGGAGCTCTGTGCGAAGAAGATCAGGATACCGAAAACGAGAAGAACAAGAAGCATCGGGGTGATCCACCACCATTTGTGTTGCCAGAAAAATAGTATGAGGTCACCTACGATTCCAAAACGGGTTGCTAAACTTTCCTTCCAATGCATAAATAAGTTAAAAGTTAAATGTTAAAAGTTAAATGTTAAAGGTTAAAGGTAGCGCTCCTTTTAACGTTTAACGTTTAACCTTTAACGTTTAACTCTTCTCAATTATATAATTTTCGAGCACCAATGTGTCCATCCCACTCCGGCTAAATGTGCTGTAGGCCTCTCTGGGTGTGTTCACGATCGGTTCCCCTTTCAGATTAAAGGAAGTATTCAGAATAACCGGAACACCGGTCGCTTCTCCGAACTTTTCGATCAGATTATAGTATCGCGGATTAAATTCTTTTTTGACCGTTTGAAGCCTGCCGGTCCCATCTACATGGGTGATGGCCGGTAAAGTTTCCTGCTTCTCCGGACGAACATCCACAACGTACAACATGAATCTTGCAGGATAATGCGACGCAGCATTGTCCAGATCAAAATATTCATTCGCTTTTTCAGCCAAAACAGAAGGAGCAAATGGCCTGAAAGGTTCGCGAAACTTGATCTTTACGTTGACAATATCTTTCATCTCATTGCGCCGCGGATCAGCCAGAATGCTGCGGTTTCCCAACGCGCGAGGGCCCCATTCAAAACGACCCTGATACCATCCGATCACTTTCCCCGAATGGAGATGATCCGTAACACGATCCAGCAATTTTTCATCGTCTTCGATCCGTTCGTATGGAATGTTTTCCGATTTCAAGAATGATTCAATGTCGCCGGCACTATGCTGCTGCCCCCAGTAAGCATGATCCATCACAAAGGCGCGCGGCTTTCCCAGTACAGAATGATACATATACATAGCAGCACCAATCGCTCCGCCGCTATCCCCCGCCGCGGGATGCACGTAAATTTCTTCAAATGGTGTCTCCCGAAGTATTTTTCCGTTCGCTACACTATTGAGAGCAACACCGCCGGCCATGCATAATTTGGTCAATCCGGTCTCGCGATGGAGAGCGGTGGCCATCCGCAACATTGCTTCTTCGGTTACCGCCTGAATGCTTGCTGCAATGTCGGCATAGTGCTGATTCAATCGTCCCGCTTCATCATAGTTGGTTGGCTTTTCTCCAAAATAAGATGGAAAGCCGGTGGAAGGGGTGAAGAAATGTGACTTGGATTCGCGTGGCTCCCCAAACAAATCTACAAATCGGCGGTTGTAGGTGTGGTCCGTAGAATAATGAAAAGAAAAATAATCCATATTGAGTTCAAAGCTTCCGTCATTTCCAAAACGAATGAGCTGATGAACTTTGTCGACATATTTTGGCGAACCAAACGGAGCCATTCCCATAACTTTGTATTCACCTTCGTTGACTTCGAATCCGAGAAAGGCGGTGAAAGCGCTGTAGAGGAGGC
>JBKKAT010000781.1:0-8846 GCA_046714535.1 Acidobacteriota bacterium
GGAAAGAGCCATCCGAATAAGAGTCCCAGCACGTCTTTTCTTGAAAGAGTAGCCGGCGGTGATCTTGAAGCGGTGATCGACGCGGAAATACTCCAGGAAATACTTCATCGTTATCGCGCGATCGGGCGATGGAAGGATGGACGCAAAGTCTACGATTTCTCACGCCAAATCTTCCCAATTGTGATCGGGATTACTGTGGACACAGTGGATCTGGCGCGAGCAATCCTCGATCAGTATCAAAACGTGATGGCTAGAGATGCACTGCATGCTGTCGTGATTCAGTTGCATGATATCGAATCATTCTGTAGTTATGACCGGGATTTCGATGAGATCCGAGGAATACGTCGTGCGGAACCCCCGGATTTTCTTTAGTGAAGTTCCGTAAGGAAATCACCGATCTCTTTCCACACGATTGGTTGCGAAAGCAAATCGTTGTGACTGACCGAAGGTAGGAGAACCCATCGTGTAGGAGCCTTGATCGCAGAAGCAACTTTTTTTCCCTGACTCGCAGGAAAATCATCCAGTTCGCCATGGATCATTAACACAGGGCAGGTGATGTCTTTTGCGGCCTGGAGTGCATCGTAGCGTTCTGTCAGTGCAAATCCGACCAGCCAATCAGAAAAATGAAGCGAGGCAACATCTCGCAGGGAGGTCCATGTGCTCATCGCGATCAATGCATCCGCGAGACCAGTCTGCTGCGCTGTTTGAACTGCGACGGACGCCCCCAGCGACCAACCGCAAACAACAACCAGATGATTCGCGAATCGCTCTTTCAGCCACTTCACAGCTCCATTGCTGTTTCGCAAGATGCTTTCTTCAGAAGGACTTCCTTTGCTTCTTCCATAACCAGGATAATCCACCACTAAAAAGGGGATTTGAAAAACTTGCAACTCTTCCAACAAGCCGGATCGCCGGAGGGTTTCTAGATTCTCCCCATTGCCGTGGAAATACAACATCACCCGTTTGGCTACAGGCTGTTCCGGTTCATACAACCATCCATCGATTTCGAGGTCCCAAGCAGGCCGTGTAAATCCGGCAGGTGGTACTTCCGATACTGCCACGGAAGGCGCAGGATATATCATGCTTCGGACGAACCGGTTGTTCATAGAAGCTATGATGGTCGCACATAGCAAAAAAGCAATACTCCAGAACAGAACCTTCTTCATACAGATATACTTGAATCAAGCGGGCCCGCGTGCTATATTTAGCCTCTTCCTCGATAGAAGTTTACCCGCTTTCTATCTAATCTTAAGAAATCTGGGAGTGAATTCATATGGCTAAGAGATGCGATGTCTGTGGCAAAGGCCCTGTTCGGGGCAATAACGTGAGCCACGCCCATAACGTGACGAGCCGCCGGTGGTTACCGAATCTTCACAAAACAAAGGTGAAAATTGGCGAATCGATCAAGACGCTGAAAGTCTGCACGCGCTGTTTGCGGTCCAATCTCGTCCAGAAAGTGGTCTAATGGAACCACGAGATGAACACGGGCGAGGCGCCTAAACACAGATAAAAAACTCTTTAAATCTGTGTTCATCTGTGGTTTCAAAATCATTCCGGGGGAATTTCGCGAAGCTGATCCAGCTCTTCTTCCAGTCTCTGACGCTCTTCTTTTTCCTGCTTTAACTGACGGCGCGCCTCGGCGAGCTGTTGCACCATTGCGTCTGCTGCAGCCTGATCTCCATCTTCGATGTTTCTAATTTTTCTTTGCAGCTCAGCGTAACTTTTTGAAGCGCGATCAAACTCCACCCGAACTTTCTGCAAATCCAACTGGCTTTTGCCGATATGGTCCTGCAGCTTTTTTAATTCGAGAGCCTTCCCTTCCATGTCCTTTTTCATTTGCGCGATTTGTGCTTCTGCTTCGGCTTTTTCCTTTTGCAGTTGCGAAAGCTTCGCATCAGCGCTGCGGCTTTGAGATTCTTTTTCGCGTTTAACAGTGGAAAGTTGATTCTCGCGCACTATCAGCTGTTTCTTGAACTGCGTGGAGGTTGCATGCGCTGTTTTTGTGAGGTCCACAAGCTTGTTTTGCAGCTCTTCTTTTTCCAGTTTCGTTTTTTCTAATTCCTGATGAGTCGCTGCCTGTTCACTTTGCAAAGCTTCCACCGTTTGATTGTGGGAATGGAGCCATAAGAGAAAACCCACAACACCGGCAACCAGGAGGGCACCTACTAATCCAAATTTGACGGGATTAAACCCCTTCTCTTCCTGTTCCTCGTGCATGCATCACCTCAAAAATCAAAATCCTAATTTGTTCCTTCTAGGATAGCCCTCGATCGGCTCGGAATTCAAGTCACTTGATTTTCGCTTTTTCTTCGCCTATGCTTAAAGTGAAACCACAGATGACCGATGGATACAGATTTTTTAGAATTTTATCTGCGTTTATCTCGTGGTTAAAAAGGCGGATTTCACCGCGGAGAACGCCGAGAACCGCAGAGCGAACTTTCTTTTCTCCCTGCGAACTCTGCGATCTCCGCGGTGAATATCCGGGGAGGAGCAAGTTTGTACTTAACCAAGGTGCAAAAAGAAATTTTTGATTACGTTCAAGATTTCATTCAGGCGAGAGGTTACGCGCCCAGCATGGAAGAGATTGCGCGTCATTTTCGTTATACCTCTCTCGCAACTGTCCATAAACATTTGACGCATCTGGAGCAAAAAAAGTTGATTCGGAGAAAAAGAAACTCAAGCCGTTCGATTGAATTGATTCCGGTGGATTCGGAACAACAGGGTTCGGAAGTGCCATTGCTCGGATATGTGGCGGCCGGGAAACCGATCGAAGCGATCCAGATGAACGAAATCATTTCGGTTCCTCCGGATATGGTCGCGCGAAAAGGAAAAACTTACGTATTGCAGGTCCGTGGCGATTCCATGATCGATGAACAAATCCGTGATGGAGATTATGTGATTGTAGAAGATCGTCAAACTGCTGAAAATGGGGAGGTTGTGATCGCTTTAATTGATAAAGAAGAAACAACTTTGAAGAAATTTTATCGTGAGAAGAATGGAACGATCCGACTGCAGCCGGCGAATCCCGAGATGAAACCCTTTTCCATCGCGTCGGAACGGGTCAAAATCCAGGGAATTGTCATCGGCATTTTACGCAAATATTGAACGATTTTTAACAGAAGATAACAAAGTAAACGAAGATTCTAAAATCTTTGTTTCCTTTGTTGGCTTTTGTTGAGTCAAGACTTGCCATTGTCTCGTCGAAAGCTTAGATTTAAATTGTGGTGGTAGATGGTAAACACCACAAGGGATAGTGGTTGATCATGTTTATACATATTGATATGGATGCATTTTTCGTGGCGGTCGAGGAGTTGCTGAACCCTGCGCTACGAGGAAAGCCGGTGGCTGTTGGCGGGTCTCCGGATGGGCGTGGTGTCATTGCATCTGCATCTTATGAAGCGCGTCACTTTGGCGTGCGTTCAGCCATGTCCAGTTATCAGGCGAAAAAACTTTGTCCTAATCTGATTTTTGTTCCGGCTCATTACGATGAATATGCAAATTATTCCGATGCTCTTGCTGCAATTCTGGAGCGCTATTCGCCGGAAGTAGAATGGGTTTCGATTGATGAAGCGTACGTTAATCTTTATGGTTTCGAACGTCTTTATGGTCCCGCTGTGACGGTTGGCGAAAAAATCCGGACCGCCATCCAGAAAGAACTTCATTTAAGCGCTTCCATCGGTGTGGCCCGTAACCGTTTGATGGCAAAAGTTGCGTCGGAATATGCCAAACCTCATGGATTGCTTTTCATTCTTCCGGGACACGAAGAAAGTTTTCTAAAAACTTTACCGGTTCGCGCGTTGCCTGGAGTGGGCGAAAAATTAGAAAAAGAACTTCAAGAAATGGGGATCAGCACCATTGGTGAACTGGCGGCCATGCCCACAGATCTTTTGCAAGCGGTCTTTGGAGTTTATGGTTTGTATCTTTGGAAACGGGCGCATGGTGAAGACAGCGATCTCCATTTGCCTGCTGCGGAATCAAAATCGATCAGTCGTGAAATCACATTAGAACAGGATACGGTGGATGAAGAATATTTGTCTTCTGTTCTTCATTTGCTGATAGAAAAAGCATCCAACGAGCTTCGAAAAAGCCGGCGCAAAGCAAAGACAATCACCTTAAAACTTCGATACACCGATTTGAAACGAGTTTCGCGCGCGATAACGCTGGATACTGCAACCAATCTCGATGAGATTATCTATAAGAATGCTATGAATCTGTTGCAGCAGAACTGGCAACGGCGAGTTCGTATCCGTTTGATTGGCATTCATCTTTCACAGTTTGAGCCGGAGACAGGGCAACTCGAACTTTTTCCGGATCCAAAAGAGACCAAATATCGAAATCTGTATGAAAAGATGGATCAGGTCCGGGAACGATTCGGTTTTGACTCGGTTCGCGCGGGCAAGAGCACCCTTCTTCGCACCCCACTCAACTTTTAACTCTTGCTCATGCTCATGCTCGTGATCTCGCTCTTGCTCGATCGATCAAGAGAATGAGTTCAGTCCTATATAAGACATCATGCGGCCGGAGGATCCATCGCGGCGGTAGGAAAAGAAAAGATACGGATGGCAGGAAGTACAAATCTCGCACACCTCGACCTCTTCCACTCCTGATTCCTGGAGTTGCAGCGTAGCTGCAAGCCGCAAATCGAGATGTGGTTTGTCTTTTCCGGCAACGCTGACATTACTTCCAAACTGATTCACAAACTGGCCGGCAAGATCTTCTCCTACCTCATAACAACAAGGACCGATCGAGGGTCCGATAGAAGCCTGTGCTCCGTCTGGCAGCATGGCCAGGGTTTTTGGAATGATCTTCTCATAGATACCGCGCCATCCCGCATGAATTGCAGCAATCACTCCCTCCGGATGATAAACAAGGATGGGTAAACAATCGGCAGTCAGGATAGACAATAGAACGGTTGGAGATTTGCTGTGAGTGGCGTCCGCCTGCATTCCAGGAACAAACTCAGCAGCGGAGACGCAGATGTTGGAATGAACTTGTTTCGGTTGAATTAAAGTCCGCGGGTCCAGCTGTTCAGATTCAAACAAGTTCAGACGATTGGCGATGACTTCCGGATCCCCCGGCTTCTTGCCGAATCCCAGATTCCCCCATGCGCGCGTGGTGAATCCATGAACCACCGGAACGCCTTCGAATAAAGTAGAAGTAAAAATACCGTTTCGAAGTTGCACGGATCTTACAACTGAGCCCTGGATAAATCGGCAGCCCCTTTCTCTTTCAAGGCAGCATGGGCGGCCGCCAATCGCGCGATCGGAACACGATACGGCGAGCAGCTTACGTAATGAAAATCAAGGCGGTGGCAGAATTCGACCGATTCAGGATCGCCACCATGTTCTCCGCAGATTCCAATCTTCAAGTCGCCGCGCGTGGATTTTCCCTTTTCAACTGCCATTCGCATCAATTCACCCACTCCATTGCGATCGATCGAAACAAACGGGTCTTTCCGGAGAATTTTGTTTTCCAGATAAAAAGGCAAAAACTTCCCAATGTCGTCCCGTGAAAAACCGAAAGTGGTCTGAGTAAGGTCATTTGTGCCAAAAGAGAAGAAATCGGCTTCCCGTGCAATCTCGTTCGCAGTCAGGGCCGCACGCGGCAATTCGATCATGGTGCCGGTAAGATAAAGAACACGCATGTTCTTCTGCGCGAATACCTGTTGCGCGATCTGATCGATTTGCTCTTTCGCAAGATGGAATTCTTCCAGTGTTGCGATTAATGGGACCATAATCTCAGGCTTGCATTTGACTCCCTGCGCCTGCACGTTGCACGCTGCTTCGAAGATGGCTTCGATCTGCATCTGAGACACATCCGGATAAGTCAGACCCAGCCGGCATCCGCGATGTCCCAGCATCGGGTTCATTTCATGAAGTTCTTCCACTCTTTCCAACAATCTTTCTTTCGTTTGTAATTGAGTTCTTAAGACTTCAGAAGGGTCCTGTTGCAGTTTCCACTTAAGCTCGGCCACGGCCACCATCAATTCCTCACGGCGCGGCAAAAATTCATGCAAAGGCGGATCGAGTAGACGTACGGTAACGGGAAATCCATTCATTGCCCGGAAGATCCCTTCGAAATCGGACCGTTGCCATTCCTTGATTTTCTTGAGTGAAGGTGCCCGTTCTTCCGGAGTGCGCGCCAGGATCATTTCTTGAATGACCGGAACGCGGACCGGGTCGAAGAACATGTGTTCACTTCGGCAAAGGCCGATTCCTTGCGCTCCAAACTTGATAGCGACATGCGCATCTCGAGGCGTATCCGCGTTGGTTCGAACCCGGAGTTTGCGAAAACTATCGGCCCATTCCATGAGAATTCCGAATTCTCCAGTCAACTCGGCGTCTTTCAATTTCACTTTTCCCAGAATCACTTCTCCTTTGGCGCCATCGAGCGTGAGAAAGTCACCCGCTTTTATCACGCGATTGCCGATCCGGATCTCACGCTTCTCATCATCAATTCGAAGCGCTTCGCATCCAGCCACGCACGGCTTTCCCATGCCTCGAGCAACAACCGCAGCATGGCTGGTCATACCGCCTCGCGCGGTCAAAATTCCTTGCGCAACATCCATTCCGTGAATGTCATCCGGCACCGTTTCTTCGCGAACCAGGATCACGGGTTTCTTTTCTTCCTGCACAACCTTTACAGCTTCATCGGCGGTAAATACAACGATCCCGCTTGCTGCGCCAGGAGAAGCCGGCAAACCTGTTGCCACCACTTCATATTTTTCCGAAGGATCGATCACCGGATGAAGCAACTGGTCCAGCTGCGCCGGATCGATTCGTAAGATAGCTTCCTTTCTGTCGATCAAACCTTCTTGAACCATATCGACCGCTATTCGGACCGCTGCTGTAGCTGTCCGTTTTCCCGTTCGTGTCTGCAACATGTAGAGCTTTTCTTTTTCGATCGTGAATTCAAAATCCTGAACGTCACGATAGTGATGTTCTAATTTTGTAGTAATTTCGCGAAGCTGCTCGTATGCTTTGGACATTTCCTGCGCCAGCCCTTGAATCGGTTTTGGCGTGCGAATTCCAGCCACCACATCTTCACCCTGGGCATTGGTAAGGTATTCGCCATAAAATTGCTTTTCGCCGGTGGATGGATTGCGCGTAAATCCTACACCTGTGGCGGAAGTATCACCCATGTTTCCGAAAACCATGGTTTGGACGGTAACGGCTGTGCCCAGATCGTCCGGAATCTTGTTTTGTTTGCGGTAATAGCGAGCCCGTTCGTTGTTCCAGGATTTGAAAACCGCATCCCGGGCCATGGTGAGCTGCTGATAAGGATCCTGCGGAAAAGACTGTCCCGTCTCTTTTTGAACCGTGGTCTTGTACGATTCGATCAAATTCTTCCATTCATCGGCCTTCATTTCCGTATCAAGTTTGTAGCCACGATCGGCCTTGAGCCGGGTGAGCTGGTGCTCAAATTTTTCCTTCGAGATACCGAGCACAACGTTTCCAAACATCTGGATGAAACGGCGGTAACTATCATAGGAAAATCGCGGGTCATCCGTTAATGTTGCAAGACCTTCCACTGTCTGGTCGTTCAATCCCAGATTCAAAATCGTATCCATCATGCCCGGCATCGAAAATTTGGCGCCGGAACGAACGGAGACAAGCAATGGTTTTTTAGGATCCCCAAATTTCTTATTCAGTATTTTTTCCAGGCGTTCCAATGCAGCGCGTTGTTCTTCGGCAAGCGAAGCGGGAATGGTTTGCTGGTTCGCATAGTAGTAGTTGCAAGCCTGCGTGGTAATCGTAAAACCGGGCGGCACGGGAATTCCCAGGTTTGTCATTTCTGCCAGGCCGGCCCCTTTGCCTCCCAGCAAATCTTTCATCTGGCCGGTTCCTTCGGCTTTTCCTTCACCAAAAAAATAAATAAATTTTTCACTCATAAAATAATCCTCGTAGCCCATGGCCAAGCTTGGACGGGGTGTAAGTAGGGAGATGAGGAGATAGAGGAGATAAGGGGATAATTTTTGTTTTTTATCTCCATATCTGAACTATCTCCTTCTCTCCCTTCTTACACGAGCTAAAAGCATATTGGGCCGAATAGTAATTCAAAAATTATAGCTCGATTTGCAGGGCCGAAAAATCGGCAATCTTCCTGTAAAGTTCGCTAATTTCCTGTAGCAAAGCAATACGATTGTTGCGAAGTTCCAGCTGGTCTACCATTACCATCACTTCGTCGAAAAAATTATCGATCTCCGGTCCAAGGGTAACCATGATTTCCAGAGCATCGAAGTACTGCTTTTCCTGGATGTTTTGTTGTACGCGAAACGCAAGATCGCTGAACGCCCGGTAGAGTCGTTTTTCTCCGTCCTCGTGGAGGCGTTCCGGATCAAACATGTGATGCGGCTGATCGAAAATGATGTTGTTGATTCTTTTAAAACCACGCGCAAGGATTTTCAAATCTTCAGAATCATGCATTGCCCATAAAGCTTTTGTTTTTTCGTGGGCTTCTACGTAGTTTTTGTTCCCGGTATTTAGAATTGCATTCAGAGAGTCGTGCGCTACGCCCTCTTGCTCCATCAGGAAGCGGAAACGGCTCTGCATTAACTCGACAAGGCCGCGCAACAATTCCCCGGGAGCCGCTTTTGTTTTCACGCTGTAAAGGGAAAGCGCAGGTTCAAATATTTTGCGAAAATCTACGGGAAGTGCGTATTCCAAAACGATCTTCATAGCGCCGGTCGAAACGCGTCTCAGCGCATAGGGATCTTTCGATCCGGTTGGAATCATGTTTAATACAAATCCCGAAACAAGCGTCTCGATTCGATCCGAAAGAGAGAGTAAAGCTCCTGCGAGGTTTCTTGGAATCGGATCTTCGCTGGATACCGGCAAGTACTGATC
>JBKKAT010000782.1:0-2769 GCA_046714535.1 Acidobacteriota bacterium
CTCCAGAAATGTGTCTTCAATGGTGAAGAGAAACACATTGCGAAAGTCGATCGCGCGTTTGGCTTCCACAACCGAACCTTCCAGCGAAGAATCAAAAATGCGAACTCCCGAACTCACGCTGTCCGTATTCCACCGAATGGCCGCTGCGTTCGGACTGCCGGTATAGGACGCATAGCCTGTGGAAAAAAGCGCGCGTATGTAAATTTCATTTACCGGTGTTGCTCCATCCGCAAGGATCGCGTGTTTGAAGTTTGCAGTAGGCGCGCCTACAACATATCCAGTCAGCGAACCTCCCATGAAATATCGAACTCTGTCTACAGCAACCGTATTCGTGTCCTGAAAATGGATTCCAACACCATTCGGATAGAGATCGAGAGCAGCGAGAGTTCCATAGCCGGAGCGATTGGCGCCGCCGATGAAAATGCCCTCATTTTCAACATCAGGACGCCCGACGATTGCCAATTTTCGGACGTGGAACTGAGATTTGTTTAGAATCACGAGTGCCGGATTGCCGGTGCTGGCCGAGTCATTAATAATGATGGAGCGTGGACCCACACCCTCGATCCACAGTTCTTCGCGAAACAGGGGAGCCATATCGATCCGCAGTGAAGCGGTGATTCTGTACTTTCCTTCGGGAAAAAAGATTGTCCGCCCCTGGACAAAGCCTTCATTGATCGCATTCTGGATCGCAACAGTATCGTTCGCTACTCCGTCACCGATTGCGCCGAAGCGCCGAACATCCAGCACATCACTGTGGTCTGCTTCATAAGTAACGTTGACTGTGTATGTGTGCGCCTGATTCGATGTGTTGGAAAACAGGACGTGCAACTTTCTGGAGGGCGGATGTGAATATGCGTCCGCATCTTCATACGTAAATACGAATCCCTCCACGCGAATCACTCCGTCAGGATCGGCGAAACTGCCCGTGAATGCCCGAGAGTAAACTCTGTCGAGAAGTTGAAGAGCCTGCGTTTTGTATATGTCCACCCGTCCTTTGGCATTACCGGTATCCGAAGTTGTCGTAATCTTGTGGACGTTGATGTGATACGAGTCGATTGATGCGCTGACCAGCGCAGTTCCATACGGCGCCACCACCGGCGATACGATCGTTACCGTTGTGTATCGTGCCGCAAAAGCCGGCGTGATCAAAAATGTTGTGAACAACAAAACGATCCAGAAAATCTTCATACACTCCCCCTTGGATTTTGCTTTTGTCTGATGTTAAACATTGAGTCTCCTATGGACGTAAAATTTGCCACATATATAAAGGCGAGATTTTGGGGAAAAAGCCGACAATCCTCAAGAGCCGGCTTTCAGCGGACGCAAGCAAATCCTGTTCAGCTGCAAGAATGCAGTTGCAATTTGGTATTTGAGTACAAAGCCGCGGCTAAGGTCTTGAGGCTAATGGCGCGCGATTGCGCACTTCTTCAAACCAGTTGACCACCACGTTGAGATGATCCTGTTTTACTTTTTCCTTCGGTACGCTTGCGATGAAGCGCTGATGATCTGAGGTTACATCCATTTGAAGATATCGGCCTTTGAATAGGAGCGATGAAGTTCCTGTAGAGAACGAAGGCTCGGTTTGAACCGCGACGTGCATCACCTTTTCCCCTTCCAGGTAGATGAGCTCGTTGAGTTGTTTCCACATCGGGGCTGTTCCTCCGTTCGTGGATATTTGCCACCGCCCTTCTGGCCCCTGGAAAGAGCGAACGTAAATTTCGAAGCGTCCAGATTCATCCGACTGATAGGCAACCCACTTGCCGTCTGGAGAAAATATTCCACTTCTTTCCGTTGCCGGAGTCGAGATGAAGTCCTTGAGCTTTCCGTCCGTTGAGTCGAACACCATCATATCTGAATCCGTTTGCGGGCTATCTCTCCAGACCAGGAGCTTTTTGCCATCAGGTGACCAGTCCGATGGGTTCAGTATGGAATCGCTTGTGATGATAGGCTTTTCTTGATCGCTTCCATCGGCCGCACGCCAGAATGGATTCCAGACGCCCAGTGCTTCGGAATTGTAGGTCACTCTCTTGCCATCCGGTGTCCATTTGGGCCAGGCTGTGCGTGTTCCGGTAGTGAGACGCGTGGATGTGCCTCGCTCCATATCGTACATCCAGATTTCGAACCCTCGATCACCAGCAACCCGGCGGTCATCAGGTGAGAACTTGGGGTCCTTGAGAATTACCGAATCCAGCGAATCATGAGCAAACGGTATCCTTTCCCCCTCACGATTCAAAAGTGCGAGTGTTCCACCTTCATCGTAAGTAAGTCCCACCGGAAGGGTCAGCAGAGTTCCATTTTGAGAAAAAGCATATTCCAGAGTACCCGCTGTGCTATCACCAACCCCGGAGACTAGCTTTACAGGGTCGCCGTACGTGTTGAGTTTTTCCGGATCGAATCCAATCACATAGAGAGCATCGCCGCGTGCAAAAATCAGGTGCCCGGTCGGAAGGTAACGCGCACCAAATCCACCTTGCAGAACCGTCTTTCGTTCGCCTGTATCCAGACGAACTGCGCTGATGCGAGCCTCAGACCAGCTTCCTCCCATTCCAATCGTAAACAGCGCGACTTTTCCACCTGGCAACAGAAAGGGCCACCGGTGATTCCGTTCTTCTTTTGACTTATCAACTTGAGTAACGGGTTCTGGCGTTCCGCCTTCCGCCGAAATCTTATTGAGACCAGCATAGTAAAACGGCGAAAAGATGATGGTTCCGTCCTCCCCCCAACTTCCGCCACGAGGGTTTGCGACGCGGCATAATGTTACCGGATCGC
>JBKKAT010000783.1:0-3943 GCA_046714535.1 Acidobacteriota bacterium
TTTTCCCAAGTGATACAATATCGTAACCTTGGAGTAACAGTGTAGTGATAAGCGCGAGTGGTCCCTGGAAAGGGAGCACCGGCGGCGTGGCCAGGTTTAGAAGGCCGCGGATTGCATTATACTCCCACGACACGATGGGATTAGGGCACGTCCGGCGGAACCTTTTAATAGCGCAGACCCTGTCCTGTTCGCCGTTGGCTCCTGAAGTTTTATTGATTACGGGTGCTCTGCACGCTGACGCGTTCAAGCTTCCACCAAGAACTTCCTGGCTAATTCTTCCTCCCTTTCACAAAGGAAATAATGGTGAATACAGACCTGGATTTCCTGGTACAAGACTGCAAACTCTGATCGAATTCAGGTCCGCAGCGATTTATGCTGGCATCGAAGAATTCGACCCGGACTTGCTGATTGTCGACAAGGTGGTTCGCGGAGTACTCCGGGAATTGGACCCTACACTGGAATTTCTTCGCAACCGGAAAACGCAGTGCATTTTGGGTTTGCGCGATGTCTTGGACAGTCCCTCTGTGGTGCGACAAGAATGGCAAGATGAGCAATTCGAGAATGCTGTTCGCGAATTTTATAGCTATATTTGGGTTTACGGCGATCCGAAGGTATACAACCTTGTGGAGGAATACCGGCTTGCACCGGATCTCAAGAGTAGAGTAATTTTTACGGGTTATCACAACCAGCGTTTGCGGTTGCCTGACAGAGCATGCCATCAAGAGCCCAGTCCGTATGTGCTGTGTCTGGTGGGCGGAGGGCAAGATGGTGCGCAGCTGGTTGAGGCGTTCGCACAGTGTGAAATTCCGGAGAGAAAACAAAAGATTGTTCTGACAGGACCCTTTCTTCCGAGAAGCATGCGGAAACGTCTTGCGCGCCTAGCTGCAAAAAATTCCGGACTGAGAGTGTTAGATTTCCTCACAGAACCTGCGGCTCTTGTGGCTCAAGCAGACAGGGTCATTGCGATGGGCGGATACAATACAGTTTGCGAAATACTTTCGCATCAAAAATCAGCCCTGATTGTTCCGCGAATCCATCCGCGACGCGAACAGCTGATTCGGGCGGAACGCTTGCACGCAATGCAACTGGTGGACTATTTGCCTTGGGATTTTGCGTCGTCTCGCGCTTTATCCAATTGGTTGCACAAAGAAACAAGCGAACCAGAGGTGCAAGGCCGCATCAACATGTCTGGTCTGGAAAGAATTACTGTTGAGACTGCTCGAATACTCTCAACTCAAACTTCCAAAGCTGCTTGTCTATAAGGAGGTAATGATTATGAGAAAAACAAATGTCTTTCTTTTATTCCTATTGTTGAATGCTGTTGACCTGTGCGCGTTTACGCTGGTTTTCAAAGATGGCCAGCGGGTTGAAGGTACGTGGGTTACTGAAGATCGCGACACCATCTTTGTGAAAGACGAAAAAGGCGTTGTACGGGCTTACAAAAAATCTGGTCTCGACATGAAGGCCACGGCAATGTCCAGGATGCCTCTGAAAGATTTGAAAAAAAGCAGCAAAGTGGAACCGTCCAGGCTATCGAAAACGGCGCAAGCTCCAGAGATTACTGTTGACGTTCCCCCTGGTGTCACTGAGGTGAATAAGCCAGAAGCAAAAACAGCTGCAGTGAGTCCTCAAAGTTCGATAACACCTGGAATTCGTACGACTGAGCCCTATGAGCCGGGTATTCAGTTGCCGAAAAATGCCCCCCGCCGATGGTCGATGGACGCTGGCTTCTCAAACGTTTATGAAAGCAACATTCATCATGATGAAGAGGATATTGTTGAATCAGTCGGTGTTGTTTCTTCATTAAACATGCGTTTCCGTAATCGTACAACAGATCCTAATTATCTTTTGCGTTATGAAGTCGGCCTGCATGAATACAGCAATACCGATGATTGGGACAGAGTTAGTCATAACTTTCGAGCGGCGCACATGCTTTACCTGGGCGATAAATTTGTTCTGGAAAATGCCGGCGAAATAGCTTTGAACGGTTCGTCTGAAGACAGAGAACGAAGTGACACCTTTGGAGTAAGACCCACTCTTGGATACTACATAAATAAATCTACGCGATTAGAAGCTTTTGCAGCCTACAGGCACAGAAAGTTAGATAACGGAACGAAGGCGCTCAATCGATACGCTGGCTTTGGTTTTCTCAAGCAATTGAAAAAACATGAAATCGAAGGCTACTATCGTTATGAGTACAATGACTCGGAGAATTTCCGCAACGATCGTAAGGTTTCGACGTACTTTCTTGGATTTGCAATGCCAGTGCCTGGTGATCTGACAGCGTCTTTTGGAACGCGTCTTAGAGACTACCGTTACTTGAGCCGGCTGGTAGAGATCGAAGTTGAAGACGGAGATGATATCGAATTCTTAAGAGAGGATAGGAAATGGAATTTCAAGTTTGCCTTAGAGATTCCTATTGGCAAGAGGTTTGAATTGGTGCCCGAATATGAATACGAAGTCAGATCTTCCAATGATCCTGAGAAGCCCTATGACGCGCACGGAGTATTCCTGTCTGTCGTTTACTCGTTGTGGTAGCTTTCAGTAGCTTCTCCTCTGGTAAATAGATTTTTGAATACTGTATTTTGTAAAACGCGTGAAAGGAATACATTTGCCCTTCCTGCGATATGGAATATGCAAAATGCAATTGGGACGAACCGGCTGTCGTAATGTCGCAGCCTATGGAGATCGTGGGCGTAGATTTTCACGGGGCCTCTGTGAATGTTCAATCCTCGCATTCTCCGCTCGTTGCGTACGCCAAACAACACCTGCATCAGCAAGCTGGGCCGGCGCACAGTCATCCCAGCATCACCGTGCAATGCCTCTGGTCTGAGGGTAAGTGCGATGAAGATCACAATCCGTTTGCAATGGATGGCAGGTTCAACGCAGTGGGTAAACGCATGTTGTCCAACTCGCAGGAACTGATCTGGCTCAACACTCTTCGTAAAAAGGGATTACAACTCCGGTTTCGGCGCGAGCCTGAAGGACATTTCTTCGAGGTTGCTTACAGCTATCATCCAAATGAGCGACATTGGCAGAGCAACGATCACCACGAATACAGGAAGTACATTAGCTTAATGGATTATCTTGTGTACTTTCCTGTCCTTTGGTATCTCGAAAGAGAACGGGGCTGGACTACGATTCACGCATCCGCACTTTTGTTTGAGGGCCGGAGCGTTATCATCGCGGGGCTTGGCGGAACCGGAAAGACCACAACCTGCGTTGCTTTATTGCAACAGCCGGGCTTTGAATTGATTTCAGAAAACATCATATTTACAGATGGAGAATTTATTTATCCTTGCTATGAGCCGGTTCAATTGAACAAAGACAGCTTAACCATGTTGAATGGTGTGAAGTTTCAGCTGATTCCGGCGGCTTTTCCGGAATGTGTGAAAGAGAAATCGCTTTTTCATTTCAACATTTCTAACAAAGCGAAGCGCACCGAACCGGTTGCGGTTTTTCTACCGCAATTTTCGGATCAATCTTATGTAAAGGAATTATCACCTTCGTTAGCTGCAGAGAAAATCATAGCTATGAATCATCTGGCGTTGGAACTAAACGATTACAATTGGTACGCTTCGGCGCTGGATATGCAATGGCCAAAGCTTGGCCTGGCAACAGAGCGGCTTGAGGTCATTCGAAAATTTGCGTCGATACCGCGATGGTACGAGCTTGGTATCGATCGAAAAGCCGGACTTGCACAAACCGTGAAAGATATTCTGAGCAATATTAAGAATTGAGAAATGGACAAGATAAAGCGGCCCACTTGGATACTGTGCAATCCGCGATGCGGTTCCAGCTATCTTTGTGAACTGCTGAACAACACCCGAAAGTTCGAGCCGGTCAGGAAAGGACGTCCTTTTGGCGAGTGGTTAAAGCATTATCCGTCTTACGACGAATTTGTTCAGAACCCGCCGCTTTTCAACAAGTGCACTCGCCGCCA
>JBKKAT010000784.1:0-3252 GCA_046714535.1 Acidobacteriota bacterium
CGACAGTGCGCGGCCCAGTTGAACAACCATTTAAAGTGACGCCTCACAGTTCTCTGATGCCGGTAGTCATATAGGGGACATGGCCGATTCTTTAAGCGCCCACGTGCGGGCTGTTTTCAAGGAAAAGTTCAAAAAGAAATGCTGAGGCGCTCGCGACAGCCAAAGTACGGCCCAAGTAAAGCGCAAAAATGTGCCTCCAAAAGAGGCCATTTTCAAACTTGCGGTGTATGCCGTTCGGTCTAACCTCGTTGTAAGCGATCCGACGCGTGTACCACTTGGCCGACTCGATTGAATCCGCTAAATAACACGCCAATCTCATCCGAACTATCCGTTTGCATTCGGATGGAATAATCTCGTTCATCGCTCACTTTCTTTGTGGCTTCTGCCAGTTCAATCAAGGGTTTCGAAATTATTCGCTGCAACTGTAACGCAAGGATGAACGAAAGCACTATTAATCCGGCCCCAAGCGAAATCATTGTGGCCAGATAACTGCTAATTTTTCTTTGCAGTCCTGCGATCGAAAAGCGGAGATAAATTGTTCCGTACTTTCTTTCCTCGTCTTGAATTCGTTGAGAAAGATGCAGAAACTCTCCCTGAAACTCGATCGGTACAGGAATGAGCAGCTCGGCAACTTTGTTGGACTTGGGAGAGGCATTACCGTCGCTGCTCTTCTTGCTTTGGTCGGTTTTAGTTCTCTTGCGTCCATTCATTGCTTGTTCATAACCCTAATTAAAAGGGTTCTCCGACGTTGATAGTTACGGCAGATTCTGAAGAACCGAGACGAACGAATGAGTAACCTCTTCAAATCCGCGTTTCGTCGGGTGCAGTTCATTTCCCCACCATTGTTTGTAGCCAGGACCATTGGACAGTTTGTTTCGAAGATTTACATATTTTACAAACTGGGAAAATGGTGGCAGCACGCTCAATCTCTTTAGCATTTCATTAAAGCGATTGATTAAAGTGGAAACGAGCTTGGTGTTCTTGTCCACATCCGAATATCCTTTCACTCTGAAACCCGGCTCTAGCCATGGACCCGGTAACGGTCCAGCTCCTCCCAGAAAGCCCCTTCCATCAGGAACAGGATAATCATAGCCGTGAATCAATATCGGGATGTCTCGATTTATCTTTTGCCGGCAAATGGTATTGATGCCGCTAAGGATCGTGATGAAGGAAAGCTGCAGCCGTTCATCGATGATACCGGATACTATCTTGTCGTTGAATCCTGATGAAGCTGATTTCAAATGGTTTAGAAGCACATGAAAGTCGTCACCCGCAATATCGTTTCCTCCGCCGGAGAGCAAAATAGCCTTTGGAACATTTCCTCTTCCTAAGACTTTTTCCAACCGACGTGCGAATCCTTCTAATTGATTAGTTCCGTAGGCCATGTCCTCAACAAGATCGCCGTGGTGAGCAACCGATTCGATGTCATAACCGTAATCGTCCTCCAGAATTTTAAGAATGTCATGAAGAGGATAGTCAAACCACGAATCGCCTTCTGCAACAAGGATCCCGGCTGTCTGCGAAAAAGCGGCAGTAAGTGTTGAGGAGACAGTTAGTGAAGTCATGGTCGGCTGGGCCAGCGAAACAGTCTTCAGTGCTGCAGTCCGCCTCTGGAGGGCGCGTTTTCGAATCTTCTCCACATCCTGCGCCTGTTTTTTTCCGACGTTCAAAGCTTTTTGAATCATTGCCGTGTTTGGACTATTCGTTGTTCTGATGCGCGATTGCTTTGCCATTACAGAGTGCCCTCCTCAATGCTTCTAATAATCATACATTGTCTGATTGGTAATTAAATAACGTATCTCTGCAAAGATAAGGCAATCAATGACGCTGCAAACGTTCTTAGCGGGTTGATGAAGGGCAAAGGAAAGCCGAACACAGGAATTGCGGCTGCAACTAATACAAATCCCGAAAAACTCAGCCTTCGCTTTTTTTCGTGATTCTAATTTCCGATTTCGGATCCGGAAGAGCTACCGACGTCTCTTCAGGTACGACGATCCAGTTCTTCAGGTCGTCGGACACCGGTAATAAAGCCTCGGGCTCGGCATCCACAAGGATCATGCGGCCAAACTTTTCCAGGACTTTGAGCCCTTTGACGGATTCGATGCGTTTGACTTCATCCGTAGGAGGACGAGATTGGCCCCTGTATCGGAGTACAAATCGTTCGGACATAATTGTTAACGCGGAATACCGCGCCCTTCAAATTTAAGCCCAAAACCGAGTTTTGTCGCGGAATTCAGCAGAGCCTCGTTCATGGCCTGGGAGCGGTCGGCATTCCTTGGCATATTAAGAATAGCAGGATTGCTGCTTAAGAGCTTTGCCGCAAATCCTGCAACTGCCGGACAAGCCATCGACGTGCCATCCATAACTTCGTAGCCCAAAGGCACGGTTGAAATGATACCAACGCCCGGGCCAGTCAGATCGATCTCTGGGCCTATATTGGAAAATGATGCGATGAAGTTCTTCTTGTCTGGCTTACCAAGCGGTGATGCGATCGTTCCAAATTGTGATGTGTTTGGAGGAAACGTGCCCTTTCGTCCCATTGCAGAACCCACAATTTCAGGTGGTGAAAACGAGCCAGGGAAACTAACCGGTGACCGGGAATCATTTCCCGCAGCCACAAGAACAATGCAACCTGACGCCACGGCGTCTTGCATCGCTGCCTCGGTTAGTTTATCAGCAGGTCCTCCGCCGAGACTCATGTTTATGATGTCACATCCGCTCTGGATGGCCTGATCAATGGCTTTTGCAATTGCGAAATTCGTTGCACCCTTCTGTTTGTGTCCAAATACGCGGAAGCTCATCAGTGTTGCGGCGGGAGCTACGCCTCGAATCCCATTTGGCGGCTGACCGTGCGCGCCAATTATTCCGGCCACGTGCGTTCCATGGCCGCTCATGCCGTTATCTCCAAAATCTGTGTCCAACTCACCCTGGACAGTGTTGGCGCCACCGCTAACCGTCAGATCCGGGTGATTATGATGCACCCCACTATCAACGACTGCCACTTTTACGCCCACTCCGTCGTTGCGCGTGGAATTTCCATAAAAGTGCCTCACGCCATCGATGTAGCTCAGGTCCAGCGGTTCCAATGCCACTGTAAATTCGGAAGTCAGCGTGACTTTGGGTTTCATGAATTCCCAATAACCGCCCTGCGTGGGAAGCACATATAAACGCTCGAGTTTTACTGATTTTTTCCCAAACGCCAAACTCACCTTTCCTTTGGTGTTTGTCTTTCCTTCCTGACCTTCCTTCAAC
>JBKKAT010000785.1:0-5661 GCA_046714535.1 Acidobacteriota bacterium
GGTTCTTCGTTCATGATCTTCTTACCGTCCGTTGCGAAAACCATTCGGCAGACTGATGTCGTCGAAATACCTTCGCGAGCGTATCTTCTGGACAAAAAGAATCCGCAAATGTAGGATGCGATGAAGCAGCTCAGGGTGTGTGTAGGCGGTGCAACAGGATGGACTGGCTTGCCCTTATGCCGTGAAATTCTTAAGGCGAAAGATCTCAGACTTGTAGGAGCAGTTTCGCGCAAACATTCGGGAGAGAATCTGGGGAAAATTCTGGATCAGCCTGATCTCGATTTGATCATACAAAAATCCGTTAGCGAAGCACTCCACACGCCTACCGATGTCTACGTCGATTTTACCAACGCAAGCGTGGTAAAGGATCACGTGCTGACCGCAGTCAACAAAAAAGTGCGTGTGGTTGTGGGAAGTTCCGGTTTGACGGATGATGACTATCAGGAAATTCGCAAGGCCGCCTTGCAAAACGGAGTAGGGGTCATTGCCTGTGGAAATTTTGCGACCTCCGCAATTCTGTTACAACATTTTGCGTGTCAGGCGGCCCAGTTCCTTTCACACTGGGAGCTGATCGATTATGCTTCAGCGGGTAAACCGGATGCGCCGAGTGGGATGGCGCGCCAATTAGCTTTTCGCCTTTCGGAAATTGGAAAACCGGCAACCGAAATTCCCATTCATGAAACTGTCGGGCCGGTGGAAAGCCGCGGAGCAACGTTGAATGACAGTCAAATCCATTCAATCAGGTTGCCCGGTTTTGTCATCGGCCTGGAAGTTCTGTTTGGCGATAAGGATGAGCGCTTAAGCATCCGCTATGATGCGGGAGCGAGCCCGGCTCCCTATCTTGCGGGAACGCTCCTTGCGATCCGAAACTCAGGCAGGACGCCGGGATTGACCCGCGGAATTGAATCTTTTCTGTTCGAGCAAAAGTGATCCGTAATGGTGCGGGCGGCGGTGTTTGACAACTTTTACGATTGTTTTTATCTTACAAATCAAAGCATCAACGATTGGAGGGTGAAGAGGTGTCTAGCAACAAAACTTTTTTTCCCCGTTCTTTTCTAATCTTTGTTTTTTTATTACTGGCAATATCTTCTGCGTCCACCGCAGAGAACATCAAGAATTTCGGACATATCGGCGATCACTATTATCGGGGTGCCCAACCCCAGGGCCAGGATTACACCGATCTGGCGGCGCTTGGTATCCGTACTGTGATTAACCTGACCAGTGACGATGCCGAGTCGAATGAACAAACCATGGTGGAAAAAGTTGGTATGAAGTATTACCAGATCCCAATGAACACTCATGTGTCCCCCACAATTGCCCAACTTGGCGAATTTCTCCGAATTGTCAATGATCCCGCCTCTCAACCGGTCTACGTTCACTGCGTAGGCGGGCGCCATCGAACGGGAGTGATGACTGCAGTTTACCGGATGACGCAGGGATGGACCGCGGACCAGGCATACAAAGAAATGAAGCAATATGACTTTGGTCCTGGCTTTTTGCATCCCGAATTCAAGAGTTTCGTTTTTGACTACTACGATGAACTGATTCAGGCAAAGAGTGCGCCGGCGCAAGCCGTCGGGACCGCGAAAACCGCAGGCAATTAGGTCTAGCGAGAATTCCACTAAGCTGGGACTAACCCGTTTAGAACGACTGTCACGAAGCTGAGACACCCTTTTTTGACAATAAAAAAAATGGTAGTAGAGTAGTACGCATGGAGGTTGAGGGTAGCTACCTTTGTCGATAGCACCCTTGAGCGACTATCACCTGGAGATGATAGAACCTCCGAAGAGACTCGAAATTCAGTAAACACGGAGCCGAAAGAACGTGCCCATACCTGCATGTTCAAATTGCGGTGAAGAAATTTCACCGAAATGGATCGTTTGCCCGATCTGTAGCCATCCTGCAAGCGAGAAACCTGCAGCTTTACCTGCGGATGACGATGATTCCTCGTTTAGCTTTGCGGAAATTCTCTGCATCAAATGCAAAAAGCAAATTGGTCCGGACACTCAGATTTGTCCGCATTGCCATGTTCCCATCATCAGACGATATTGTTCAGGTTGTCAACGCTTAATTCCCGATCATGTAAACTTCTGCCCTCATTGCCACGCAGAACCTTCTGTTAAAAGGGGACTCGGTAAGTTTGTAAAAGTTGCGCTCTTTATTTTCCTGCCATCCTTTCTGATCCTTGCGTATTTTATTTTTTATCAACCCGATCCGCCGGCTCGAACAGCAGTCGCGCGTGGGTCTGTTCCGGAAGAGTCGGAATTTGCCGGGTCAGGACCTTCGGAAGCCGATTATCTGCCAAATGAACCTGCTCCCGAACTTCTTGCAGACCTTCCTCTTCCTTTAGCAATTTCTCCGTTGGATCCGGAAGAGATGAAGCCGGCCCCTCCAGCTCCCCTTCCTTCTAATACCGTAGTAGAGGTTCGGCGTGAAGAGAGACCGAAAGTGAAGCCGGCAGTCCTTCAGGTGGCGCCTGATTTTGCCAGCAGAGGCGCCCGGTTGAAACAAGGTAGACAGTTGAAGGAGCTTGGTTCGCGGCTAATCCGCCAGAAGCAATACAGTAAGGCGGTCTACGTCCTGCAAGACGCAGTTCGCGCTTTCCCCACGGAAACGAAGGACCTCAGCTATGGCGAGGCTCTTTATAATCTCGGATATTCACTCCGCATGTCGGGAAAGGCCGCGGAAGCGATTCCCGTTCTCAAGAAGGCGCTCAGTTTTCCTTTCATTCGAAATAAAGCCGCGCAGGAATTGCAATCGGCTTCAGATCAAATGAAAAAAACACAAGCCGTGCAGTGGGTCAAGCCTTAAACACCAGATCAGTCTTCTCTTAATTTCCCCTAACACAGATATGGAATGGTTTTAGCGGCCAGTGATGTAGTGTACACTTTTTTCATGGAAGAAAAGGTTCAGGCCAGCGTTCTAATCGGCCAGTCCCAGCCAATGCAGCAGGTACTTCGTGTACTGAAGAAGATTGTTGGAACCGATTCTCCCGTCTTAATTCTGGGAGAAAGCGGCACCGGCAAAGAACTAGTTGCAAAATACATCCACCAGAATGGGCCCCGCTCTTTGAATCCAATGCTTTCGGTCAATTGCTCGGCGTTTAACGATTCGCTTCTGGAAAGTGAATTGTTTGGATACCGCAAAGGTGCGTTTACGGGAGCAGAGGATCACAAAATCGGGTTATTCGATCAGGCAAACGGCGGCACGTTGTTTCTGGATGAAGTCGCGGAAATGAGTTCGGATATGCAGAAAAAATTGCTTCGCGTGATTGAAGATGGAGAGATCAGACCGTTGGGAGGGAAAGTCACGGTGCGCACAGATGTTCGTATCCTTGCCGCTACGAATAAGAATCTTCGAAGATTGGTGCAACTGAATAAGTTTCGTGAAGACCTTTATTTCCGGTTCAATGTGCTGACGGTTCGTCTTCCTGCTTTGCGGGAACGCCGCGAGGATATTCCTTTATTGTTGGATTACTACACGGATAGAATCTGCAAACAACTTCAGCGTCCTCGCGTTGTAATTCCGGCTGGAATTCGGCGCCTTTTCTTTGAATATGATTGGCCGGGAAATGTTCGCGAATTGATCAATGAGCTGCGCCGCGTCATCATTCTGGAATCTCAATATCAATTCGATGCTGTGGAGAATCAGGAACAGCAAGAGCCCTTTCCAGGGCCGGATCCCGCGGATACGCAGCCACAAAACAATGTCCCACTTGTTTTGACTGAAAAAGATTCCATTGTGAAAGCATTAGAAAAGACTGAAGGCAATAAAAGTAAGGCGGCGGGACTACTGGGAATTGCCCGCCGGACGCTGTATGTAAAACTGAAGAAGTATGGCATCCGCGATTAGTGCGGTCGTCTCGCCCGTCGAGCATTTTGGACGAAGGGGATTCGCTTTTCGGACGAGACGTCCGCACCAGGCGGGGGTTGCAACACACTCTTTAAAATTGCTCATCACTGCATCGTAAAGGTCACTGATTTTGTTTCTAGTACATTGGAAGATCCACCGAGTCGCGGTGTAATTCGAATCGTGTAAGTCCCCCGGGCCGTATTCGAATCGGTGGGTATCTCGAGAAAAAATAACCCGTCGAGTCCCACGTGTGATCCATTTGTCACCTCCGGAATTAAGGGAAGAACGCGCGCGTTCGATCCAGCCGGTGTTTCAAATTCCAAATCGTGCGCCACGAGATTGAATCCGGGAAGAAGTCCCGAACCGGTGTACTCAACGATCACCCAGACCGTGTTGCCAGGCGAAAACTGCGATGCAAGCGTGTAACCGCCGGCGCCATCTCTGGCAGTAACGACTCCGCTGACCGAAAGCGTTCCGGGCTGCCCGGGATTCTTGCCGCCTAAACCACGTTTTCCAAAAGCGGTTTGTATTGCGCCGGCATTTGCTCCGCGGTGAAGCGCTTGATCTGCAGCCAGCATCGCATCTCGAAAATCAAAAAAGGTCATATCATCGGGCATCAAACGCAGGCTTTCATAAACCAATTCTTGCGCCTTGAGAATGCCGATCTGGCTTTGAAGATCCCACCACGCTCCATCGATGATCAAACAGGTGTGGTGAGGTTCGGCAAATCCACCAGGAGGCCAAATCACATTGTCAGGAAATTTTTTCCTGTTCTTCATTTTTCTGCCGCGGAATTTATTTGAATCCTTCAAACGAAAACCAAATTCGAATAACTTTGAATCACCTGTGATCGCAGAAGCGGAGATATCGGCAAAAGCCTCATGAAAGGCCCACGTATAAGCGCTCTCCACGCTTTCTAAAAATTCAGGGCGCACTTTGTCCAACACACCGTGACCATATTCGTGATAGTAAACTTCCGAGTCCAGCCCCCCGTTTTCGCCTTCGCTGCCTGCGCCGAAAACGTAAACTCCAGTTCGTTTGAATTTACGATCGCGGGCGTAATGCGCATTGTCGTAGCCCGGGCCGCCATCGCTGGAAGCGACATTGACGAAGATCGGAGCTTTCGGGAGTCCTCGAAAGCCTAAGGATTGCCACCGGTCAGAAACCCGATCGATGTGATAGTAGCCCATCGCTTCGGTCAATCGCGCGTCTCCCTCCGCGTAGTTATAAATGCGATTCAGTTCTTTCGCTCGCGTATAGTCGGACTTGTTGATGGGAGAAGCAACATCAAAAAAGAAATTCGCATCGTAGAGACGCACAAGCTTGCCCGACAATCCTTTGGAAGAATCCATATTCAAGAGCGTTTCAACGCTTCTCTGCGGTGTTGTTGCGGGACTTTCTTTCCAGATGTTCGCCTGACCTTCCGCAGTCGCATAAGTTTTTACAGCGCGCAGCACTACATTCGGATTGGCCGCATCGATCCACAAAAGCCAGGAGCCACCTGCAAGATTGGCGGAATCAAAAGTGACTCGCCAGGCCGGACGTCCCTCAATAAAGGTTAGACCCTCAATTCCGGCCTCTCCTTTGTGTTTGAACAGAGAACGGACGGTTCCGACCGCCACGTTTGCATCGGATATCTTGAAATTCGTATCTGTCACGCGATGAGCTTGCCCGTTCGCTGCAACCACTGCATTTGATATGTTTACGGATAAACGGATCGAAGCTCCCTCGACCGGTAGATTCGAATGGTACTGTCTGTAGACAAAGTGCGTTCCGAGTATCGTTTCTTCCCTGGAAACAAGTTTCCAG
>JBKKAT010000786.1:0-2860 GCA_046714535.1 Acidobacteriota bacterium
GAAGGTGATGCTGAATATGTTCGGCTAAATAAGGAGAAACGCTTCCAGTAATCTTTTGGATGGCTAATGAAAAACTGTTGTCGGCGTGATTTGCGAGAGCACTGCTCGCTGGAAAACCAAGGATCACAGCATTACGTGAAACTCTTCCCAGTTGTCTTATGAAAGGATTCCTTTCTTGTTCAGGAAGGTGCTCTAGTACATCGACGCTTGTCACAATTTCGAAAGAATCATCCGGGAAAGGCAAATGCAATCCTGATCCGCGCACATTGATGTGATCAGTCGCTACGATGTCCAAGTTGACAATGGAATAATCTGGAAGAAGACGTCGCAAGGGACTGAAGGCGCCGCCTACTTCTAAAATCTTAAAAGAAGTTTCGGAGCTGAGAATATCTATAACTTGTCGAATAAAGTTATACCTCTGAAACTGATCGAAGACGATGGCAGAAGAATCCAGAGGCGTCATTGAATGTGAATGTTGGAAAACATGAATCTGTCATCCTCGAAAGGTTTAAGGCACCTTCTGATGCGAGCGTCGCATATAAGCGCCGCCATTAGTCGTTCTGACGATGTCATTCGGCAAAAAATCCTTTACACGAAAATAATGAGTTACGAGAGACCGACGTGTACGCTGCGGGTTCAAAATCTTTGCCCCGCCATGATAAAGCTGTTCATGCCAGATGAACACATCACCTGCGTTTGGGATAAATGTGGCAGGCTCTAGATTGCGTTCTGAAATTTCCTCATCATAGTACTTTTTAAAACTTTCCATCTCCTCGGTGATTGCATTGCGTTTACCATGAGAAAAAAGGTAGGGAGGAATCCTATGGCTCCGGGGGTAAAATTGAAGCGGACCGGAATCTGGTACGATATCTTCCAAGGCGATCCAACTTGCAACCATGCCGTTTGGAGAGCTAGGCATATAAAGCGTATCAACGTGATAATCCTGCTGACTTCCGAATTCCAGGCTTAAGGTATTACAGACGAAAGGCTCATCGTGAACCAGGCCTTCCAAACAACTCGTAAGCCTTCTATCGAGACATAACTCTCGCAACCATTCATACTCCAGGAAAAGATCGTTAATCTTATGTGGAACCTTTTTGGCTTCGTCAGGCGCATCCCGAAAATAGACTCTCCGCTCATTTTCTGTCCCGATAAAAATATCGATGACAACCGGATTTTCTTTTCGCCTTCGCGAGTTCCACAGCATCTCTATTCCTTCGTTGGAACGATTAAGTGTCTCGGTTGAGAAGAAATGTTTCAAAATGAGGTAACCATTCTCCTGAAAAAAATCCGTATGTCGCTTCGAACTAAGAGAAGAAGTAAAGAGACGATCTAACGAAGTCTTAAAGCGGGTCCCAATTCCCAAAATATTCATCCGGTTTCTAAAAGTTTATCAGATTTGATAACGAGAGATTCGGCATCAAGTGGATTTCTTGGCAAAACGAACAACCGTTGATAAAGTTCTCCGTCGAGAATTGAACGGAAATTGATAATCTGCTCTGTTCCGCTATCCTGTTTTGAAGATGTCAACCGTTACGATTCGTCTGTGATTTTAATTTCGTTGGCGACCCAGAAGAAACCATGAATTGTCCGGTCGGTTGCGTTCAATTGAAAGAAGGCAGCGTTATCAAACCAATCCAGATAACGTGGATGAATCGGATGATAGGAGAGTCCCGGTGAGACAGAGTAGCTCCCTTCGCGCAAAAAGAGAGGAAGCGTAAATTCGATCGCGATTCGGTCCCCTTTTTTTCGCGGACCAATGGGCTTCCCTTCTTCGTGTGTATTGATTCCGATCAAATCGTTGCCGTATCGATCTCTGATAAAAAACCCAAGAATGCTTTCCGGAACATCTGCGAAATATTCCAGATGAAAACGAAAGGTTACGTGCTCTCCAAATGAAACCGCCTGCACCGGCGAATCGTTGACAAGAATTTCGATCGTGATCACTTTTCCTTCGCCGCTTCCATGCCGGGAAGCATGAGTCTGTTCCTGTGGCTGAATTACCGCTGGAGAAAATTTTTCTTCTTCGGCAATTTTTTCTGCGATGAGATTGAGGTAACGATTCGTCACTTCTTCCGGACTCCCCTTCGTTAAAACCTGGCCGGCATCCAGCAATATAGCCTGATGGCACAAACTCTTGACTGCGGTCATGTCGTGGGTTGCCAGAACGATGGTGGTCCCGCGCGATTGTAGCTCCCGGAACTTTTTGGCGCATTTATGCTGGAAAGCCATGTCGCCCACCGCAAATACTTCATCAATTAACAGGACGTCCGGTTGTACGTTGATCGCGGTTGCGAAAGCCAGCCGCATCAGCATGCCGGAGGAGTAATGCTTGATCGGGTGGTCGATGAATTTTTCCAGCTCTGCAAAATCAATGATGCTGTCGATCCGCCGTGACACATCTTTCCTGGAGAATCCTCGCAATCCGCAGGAAATATAAATATTTTCGCGTCCGGTCAAATCGTGTGAAAAACCGCTTTCCAGCTCGAGCAATGTGGCGAGACTTCCCAGGACTTCCACCTCGCCTTCGCTTGGTTTCAGCAATCCTGCGAGCAATTGCAATAGTGTGGTCTTTCCGGAGCCGTTTCGACCGATAATCCCGAGGGTTGCTCCCTTCGAAAGTTCGATGCTTAGATTTCGTACGGCCCAGAAATCCTGACCGTGATTTCCGGCATGAAACAGCGCGCTTCGTAGCCGGTACCACTTGTTGTCGTAAAAGCGAAACGATTTTCCCAGGTTTTTAGTACGGATGGAGATTCTAGGTTTCATTTCTTAAAAAGATTCTAGCACGTGGGCCGAGGACGATTGTGCGGACGGGACGTCCGCGGCCAATAATGCAGGCGGTGACCCCTGCGGTCCA
>JBKKAT010000787.1:0-12791 GCA_046714535.1 Acidobacteriota bacterium
TCATAAGGGGGAGAAAGCAGTGTCTGATCAGAATTTTGCGACTTCTGTTCAAAATTAACTGGGATTTACCGCGATCGGGGTGGACGAATCCGGCTCGGCAATTTCCTGCCTCGGCTTTCGTGTAAACATTTCTATGATGCCTGAAATGGCATAAATAGAAGCGAGGGTGATTAAAGCATGCTTCAAATTAAAGGCCATGAAACCGATGATCAAAGCGATCAAAACAATTGTCCTGTAGGAGCGGGGTTGTCTGAGGTCCAGATCCTTAAACGTGCGATAGCGAATTCTGCTCACCATCAAAAAAGCAAGGATCAACATCACTGCTACAGCTACGATCGCCCAGAAATCCCCCGCGATTCGTTCCGGAAAAAGGTAGATCGTGGAGGCTACAAAACCTGCTGATGCCGGAGTCGGCATCCCGGTGAAATACCTCTTATCCGGATGTCCTGTCGTTTGCACATTGAACCGGGCCAGGCGGCTGACTGCGCAAATGATAAAGAGGAAGCAGGCGATCCATCCGGCGCGGTCAATCAGTCTGTTTTCAAAATGATAAAAGGCCCACTGATAACAAACGACGGCAGGGGCAACGCCGAAGGTAATCGCATCGGCCAGAGAATCCAGCTGAACGCCAAACGCCGAGCTGGTGTGCGTCATCCGCGCGATTCTTCCATCCAGAGTATCCAGGATCATCGCTATTCCGATCAGGATCCCGGCCCGTTCAAAATTTCCCTGGATCGCGGAGCTGATGGAGTAAAAGCCGCAGAAGATATTAGAAACCGTAAATAGACTCGGAATGATGTACATTCCACGGCGGGATTTTTCACGCAGCTCGGCCCTCGTCCACTTCCTTCTCCTCAAGGCAGCAATTCCCCTATCGCCGTTTTGCCTCCAACCACGCGATCTCCGCGTTTGACAAGTATTTTGGAACCCGCAGGAAGAAAAACATCCACGCGGGAACCGAATTTTATCAAACCGATTCTATCCCCCACTTTCAAGGTTTCTCCGGGTTTTCTCCAGCAAACGATTCGACGCGCGATCAAACCTGCAATTTGAACGAAGCGAACAGTTTTCCCTTGATTTTCCATCGTGATGGAGTTTCGTTCATTCTCTGCCGAAGCACGTTCATCGAATGCAATCAGAAATTTTCCCTTATGGTAATCAATGGCGGAAATCTTTCCCGCAATAGGCGCGCGGTTGATGTGGACATCGAAGACGGAAAGGAAAATGCTGATGGCTTCCTGTCCGTTTTCCTGCCTGACCCAAACAACTTTACCGTCCGCAGGTGAAGCTACCTGGTTTACGGTTCCCTCAAATTTTCGTTCCGGGTCGCGAAAGAAAAACGTGACGAAAGCAGCAAGAATCAACAACGCAGCACCAGGCCACCTCCATCCTGCCACCAGGGCAATGATGCCGGCCAGGCCAAGAATGGCAATATAGGGATAGCCCTCTTTTGCGATTGACATGAATCAATAAATAATCGGATCTACACGGAGCTCTTATTAATGAGCTCTTGCATGCGATCCTTAATTACGAGTTTTTTCTTTTTCAGATTAATTTCTTCGAGTTTTTCGGAATCGGATAAATACAGACGGGAGGTTAACTCCTCCAAACGACTTTCTAAAGAACGATGCTGATCGGATAAGGACCGGTATTCGGAATTTTGCTCATACAAGACCTGAGAGATATTTTCTCTGCTCTCCATATTTTTCCTCCTTGAAGTTTGAATTTTGATCAGGTGAGATATTAAGAACCATTTAACTAATAATATAACAAATTTTTTGGGGCAAAACCTTCTTCGTCTTCGCGAAGACTCGAAGACTAGTCGACTCGAATACGGGAGAGTCGCGGACCTTTCGCCTCTGCGTCTGATGGACGCAGATAGGCAGCTTTCAGCTCGTTTCCCCTGAGAACTTCCCCGTTTTCGAACTTTCTTCTCGAGTAAAGCGCGAGTGTCCGGGCAAGCACCAGGTCGCGCGCCTGAATGAGTCGCGATTCGGGGTGTTTCCTCAATATATGCCAGTAGAGATGAGAGCCAGGACCGCAAAAAATAATCGGTGCTTCCGGAAGTTGATTGCTCCACTCCACAGGATCGATCGATTTCGGCTCGATCAGCATCGACAGTTCAGCACCTCTTTTGTCATAAAGGCAGGTGAAAATTTCCTGTCGTCTTGCATCCAGCGCCGGCGAGATCAAACCATCCTCCGGGATTTGCAACGCCGCAATTTCCAGAGCACTGGCGGTAACAACTGGAATCTGCAACGCAAACGCCAACCCTTTTACAACGCTCAAAGAGATGCGCAGTCCTGTAAAGGAACCCGGACCGTTGATCACAGCAATGCCCTGGATCGCACGGATGTCAAAGTCGAGATGGGAAAAAAGTACATCAATGGCCGGCATCAACCGCTCACTGTGAGTCTTTCCACCAACCGTAACATATTCTGCTACGATTTCATCGCCGTGAGCGATGCAAACGCTGCACACGTTTGTGGAGGTATCCAGCGCAAGAATTTTCATCACTCCATTATATGGCATGATATATTTTCAAATCGGAACCTGGCGCCCTTGCGTCCTGGCGGTTTAAAAATGAGCGCTCTAACACCGATGCTGCAGCAGTATCGCGGCATCAAGCAACAGCATACCGACGCGATTTTGTTATTTCGGATGGGCGACTTCTATGAGATGTTTTTTGAAGACGCCTATGTCGCTTCGAAGGTGCTGGATATTGCTCTAACCAGCCGCGATAAGAACAAGGAATCTGCAATTCCCATGTGCGGTGTTCCCTGGCATTCGGCCGATTTTTACATCGCAAAACTCGTGAAATCCGGTCACAAAGTTGCCATCTGTGAACAAATCGAAGACCCTAAACTCGCAAAAGGGATCGTGCAACGCGAAGTGATCCGCGTTGTAACCCCGGGAACCTACGCCGAAAGCGCTCAACTGCATCCGAAGCAACATCAGTACCTTTGTGGAATGGTGATTCGGGATAAGCAAGCAGGAATATCCTTTGTGGATGTAACCACTGGAGATTTCCGGCTATCGCAATTTGATCTGGAAGCGCATCACGAAAACTTGTGGGAAGAGATTGACACGCATGCGCCGACGGAGCTCCTCTTTCCTATGTCCTTCCAACCCGAGGGGGATCCGTCCGGTATTCTTTCCACCATCGTTAAAACACCGCTCGAAGATTGGATTTTTGAGCTGGAATATGCGCGAAAGCTTCTCCTGGATCACTTCGTTGTTGAGTCGTTGGAAAGCTTTGGTTGCGAAAACCGTGAATTAGCCATCGCAGCCGCAGGAGCCGTTTTACATTATTTATTTCAGACGCAAAAATCGGCGCTGAAACACATCAACCGGCTCTCCTTCTACGAACGCAGCGACTTCATGCAGCTGGACGCCCAAACGGTCCGGAATCTGGAGCTTTTGACAACGCTCCAGGGTCAACAGCTCGAAGGTTCACTCATCGGAGTTCTGGACGCCACAGGCACGGCTTCCGGCGGACGGCTGTTAAAAGAATGGTTATTGAAGCCTCTCTTAAAGATCAGCGAAATTGAGAGACGGCTGAACGCGGTCCAGGAGTTGACGGAAAGAACCATGGAGCGGGGGATCTTGCGGGACGAATTACAACAGGTTCAGGACCTGGAGAGAATCGCAAGCCGGATCACAATGGATCTCGTGCAGCCCCGTTATCTGATCGGGCTGAAGCTGTCTGCGTGGGTGTTGCCCAAAATCAAATCCTTGATGGCCGGTTTTCATTCCGAACCGCTTCAAAAGATCGCTTCGGAGATGGATACTCTGGAAGATATCGCCACGCTCATCGAAGAAGCCATTTCCGATCAGCCTCCGTTGAATGCAAGGGACGGAAATGTAATCAAGCCTGGTTTTTATTCCGAACTGGATGATCTCCGGGTGCTTACTCGCAGCGGGAAGACGGCCATCGCTTCCATTGAAGAGCTGGAGCGCCGAAAAACCGGAATCAACAATCTCAAGGTCGGCTACAACAAAGTGTTCGGCTACTATATTGAAATTTCACGCGGACAGCTTTCCAAGGTTCCGGCCGATTTCGAGCGCAAACAAACACTGGTCAACGCGGAACGTTTTATCACACCGGAGCTAAAAGACTACGAATACAAAATTCTGACCGCAGAAGACAAGATCGCCAAGCTGGAAGAAGAAATTTATGCGGAAGTTTGCGGCAAAATTGCGGTTCACATCCTGCGTATGCAAAAGACAGCCACGTTGCTGGCCGAAGCGGACGTCTATGCCGCACTGGCCGACGTGGCAACGCGCAACAACTATAACCGCCCGAAATTCCATGAAGAGAATAGTTTAAGAATCGTGGAGGGTCGCCATCCGTGTGTGGAGCTACTCCATCCATCCGAAAGATTTGTGCCAAATGATGCTTACCTCGATAACGATAGCAACCAGATCCTGATCGTTACGGGCCCTAACATGGGAGGCAAATCCACTTTCCTCAGGCAAACGGCGCTGATTGCGCTTCTAGGGCAGATCGGCTCATTTGTCCCTGCTAAAGACGCTCGGTTGCCGGTTTTGGATCGCATTTTTACGCGCATCGGAGCTTCGGACAATCTCGTGAAGGGACAATCCACTTTCATGGTGGAGATGATCGAAACCGCTTACATCTTGCATCATGCGAGTCCGAAAAGTCTGATCATACTGGATGAAATCGGACGAGGCACAAGCACTTTTGACGGAGTTGCCATCGCCTGGGCTGTCGCCGAATTTCTCCATACTTTTCCCAGGGTCCGCGCCAAAACGCTCTTCGCAACGCATTTTCATGAATTAACGGAGCTGACGCTCACCTGCTCCCGTGTCAAGAATTTCAATATTGCGATCAAAGAATGGAATGACGAAATCATTTTTCTGCGAAAAGTGCAGGAAGGAGCAGCCGACAAAAGTTACGGAATCCAGGTTGCAAGACTCGCAGGATTACCTCCGGAAGTGCTGCAGCGGGCCAAACAAATTTTGAATACACTCGAAAACAATTCGTTCGATTTGCAGGGCAAGCCGATCATCGCCGGAAGATCGGAAGAGCCTGCGACGTTGCAGCTCGATCTCTTCAAAGAGGATGTCAGACAGGAAGCAATCGATGAAATTAGAAAAGCGAATTTGGAAAATCTGACTCCGCTGCAAGCGTTGAATTTACTAGCGGAAATTAAAAAGAAGCTAAGTTAATCATTGCGGACGGGACGTCCGCGGCCCATAATGCAGGCGAGGACGCCTGCGCTTCCATAGCGTTATACAATGTTTAGCATGTCAGAAGATTTGAAGGCAGCTCTTGGACAGTGTTTCTGGATCGGGATCAATGGAACCTCGATGGATGATCCCTACACAAAGGAAATATTTCAGACATTTCAGCCTGGTGGAATCTGTCTATTCCAGCGTAATGTGGAATCGATCGAACAGGTAAGGCGTCTGCACTCCTCGCTCCAGAAAGCGAGCAAGATCCCGATGTTTATGGCGGTGGATCAGGAAGGAGGTACTGTCGAACGATTGCACAAAATCATCGGCACAATTCCACCTTCGATGGCTTTTGCAGCCACGCAAAAACCGCGACTCGCGCACCGCGTTCACCAAAGTCACGCGCGCCTCTTGCAAGCAATGGGATTTAATGTGAATTTTACGCCGGTTCTGGACCTCGCTTTGCAAAACGCGGACAACGGTCTTGGCACCCGTTGCTTCAGCAACAATCCGAAAATAGTGATCCGTTATGCGCGCGAAGTTCTGGATGCGCATTTGAGCTCAGGAATTCTCCCCTGTGGCAAACACTTTCCCGGTCTGGGAGACACAGACCGGGATTCCCATCTGGATCTACCAACGATTCCCCGCCCGTGGAAACTCGTAGAACGGGAAGATCTTCTCCCTTACAAACATTTGCTGACGAGTCTTCCTTTTATCATGGTCAATCACGCGTTGTATCCGGATAAGAACAAGAAATTGCCGGCTTCACTCGCGAAAGAAATTGTTACGGATTTCCTTCTAAAGAAATGGAAGTACCAGGGCTTTTCAATCTCTGACGATCTGATCATGGGCGCAGTGTCCAATATTTACAACCTTGTAGATGCGTGTGAAAAGGCGCTGGACGCTGGCAACCATTTGTTCCTGATTTGCCGTCCGGAGGAAGTTGCTGACGTGTATGCAAAGTTATTGCGCAGGGCTGAAAGAAGCGAAAGCCTTGCAAACATGATCTATCGCAACAGCAGCAAAATCCTTTCCTTTAAGTATTCCCATTTCGCAGAGAAACCGCGCAAAGTCTCCATCAAAAATGAAATCCAGAAGCTGAAAAAATTCTCTGAACAAACCGCGGAAAAATCGATAACATTGTTGAAAGGACAGGTCCTCAAGACTCTGCCTGATCATTGCACGATCTTTTATCCACGCACGAAATGGTTGCCTCAAGAGGAAACGGGATTTACTCCTTATCTCAAGAAGCTGAGAGTGCGCGTTCAGCAGGAACCTTACGCAATCCAGATTGAGGAACCGGACGGCGTTGCGCTGGCGCGCAAATCGAATACAGAATGGAACATTGTTATCGTTACAAATCCGGCAATTCATCCTGGTCAAATGCGATTGATTCAGGAATTGCTCCGGCAGAAAAAGCAAATCGCCGTGATTAGCGGGGCTTTTCCAACGGAGGATTTTCCGCAAGAAGTAAAAACCGCAATCGCTGCGTACTGGACTTCTCCGGCAGCGTTGATTGCAGCGGCAAAAGCCCTCTTTGGTGAACAAAAAATGCAGGGAGTATTGCCGCTGTACTAATCGTGGATCGTAATCCAAAATCTTTAATCTTCATCGATTTGCCGATTAGCGATTTTACGAATTGCGATTCGATCACGTTTTCGATTACGATCAAGATCCACGATTATTAGGAGGAAAGTTATGCTGTATGTAATTCTTGGAGCCCTGGCAATTCTTGCTCTATACAATCTCATCGCGTTAAAAAATCTTCGTAAGAAAATGGAAGAGGTCAAAGATTCGATCCAGAGCCAGGTCTCCTGGGCCAAAGAGGATCTGCGCGGGGACATTGGTGGAATCAAAACGGTGGTCAAAATCATGGCGGCGGGAGGGCGTGTGACGCCCGATATGGTGGAGGATGGCAAACCATTTGCCGATATTTCCGCTGCGGATGCCGTAACATTCTTGAAAGCGAATCCCGAAACGGTGGTGGTGGACGTAAGGACCACTTCTGAATTCCAATCAGGTCACATACCCGGCGCGCGACTGATTCCGGTGGATGAGATTGAAAATAGATTGAGCGAAGTACCCAAAGAGGCAAAGCATCTTCTGGTCACTTGCCAGGGAGGAGCTCGAAGCGCGGCAGCTTGTCAGATGCTCAGCGAAAAAGGATACACGAATCTGCTAAATATGTACGACGGTATGGGGGGCTGGCCTGCCCAAAAGGAAGTTGGTGTAACCATTCAGCCGCCTGCGACCACGCGAAATGGCTGATCACAATTTCCGCTGTGGAGATGTGCTCCAGTGCATCTCAAAATATCACGCTCAGCAATTGAGCATCGAAACTCAACCAGGAATCGTGATGGGAACAAAACCCCATCATATTCATCTCTGGTTTGAATCTTCCCGCAGAGCTTACTGGATCAACTTCGATATCTTGCGAAGAATTGACGAGTCGGAAGAACTTTCACCGTTGCTGGATCGAATTCAATTTCTCACATTTAGTTTGAACGCAGAAGAATGGGAAATTGAAGAAAACGCCGAACAAGTCACTTTGCTCTGCTATGTCGATCAAATTCCGTTTGAAACCCTACAGGAACTGCGCGCTTATCTGGACATCGATTACATTGCAATCTCGCTTGGTCCCGAAGGAATGGGACGCATGATCACGCGCATCCAATGGGCAAAATAAAACTTAACACAGAGACACGGAGACACAGAGAAAAACTAGAATTCTCTTTCCTCTCTGTGTCTCTGTGTCTCTGTGTTAAATAGCTAATTTTTCCTTTAGGCGCAGTTCATAACGGTCGAGATCGGGATAGGATGCGAAAGTCGGACCGAGGCAAGAATCACGATTGGGGATGCACCGGGCTGCGCTGTTTTTTACCACTATTCCCATGAAATTTTGAAACGCCTCTTCAAAGGTTTGGTCGACTCCTGGAAATAGCTTGTCGAACACAATCTCATCGCTCTTCAAACGATAAACCGTGCAAGTTTCATCCTTTGCTGGATTATGCGAAATCAAATCAATTATCTGGAAACTTCGTTGATTCGCAGGATTAGAAGGATCTACGGCACGAACACGCCCGACTGAAATGGTTCTGATTTTCTTCCAGGGAAGAAGTCCGAGTGTTTGCTGCTCATTCCGGATATCTAGTCCCTTCAATGCCATCCGGTCCAGACGGCACGGCACCACATGCCAATTGCCTGATACGCCATCAAAATTAGCGTCGGGCAGCAATAGCCGATCCGCAGATTGCAAGCGTGTCGCCGGACGCGAAGGAATCACCGGCGCAGGAACAACAATCGCCTGCGTTGCATCGTCATAAGGAACCACTGGAGGAGCGGGATCCGCAACTGATTCCGCAATCTCTTGAAAACCTCCGACAGCAGACAAGGGAGCAGGAACGGGCATCACTGCAGCAGGGGTTACCGCAGCCGATGCGGCAGCAACGGGAAAAGCAGAGGCCGGCATCTCAGGAATCTGGTATTTCTTGATATCCATCTGCAGCGCTGCGCGCCACTGCGAATCAGCATGGCGATGATGATAGGAGCGCCAAAAATTTTCGATTGCCCTTTCGCGATCACTCACTTTTTCAAAGTAGAGCCTTGCCAGTTTGCTGTAAGCTCGCATCGAAACCGGATCTTGCGGATAGTTTGCCGTGACTTCTTCATAATGTTCAGCGGCCGATCGAAAATCGAGTGTCTCTTCAAAAAACGTTCCCAGACCCAGCAGTGATTTTGCGGGTAAAGGCTGGCGATAGGGAGAATTCTGGTATTGCTGATAAATATCCAGAAGTAAATCCCAATCGCGAGTTCGAAGAAGAATATCGAAAATGGCTGCACTGAATTTATTGTAGGATGTTGCATCCTTGTTCATTTCGGCGATTCTTCGCATTTCCAGATAAGCTTCCAAATGGTTTGGATCATCGCGTACAACCCGATGCAAAAGAATCAGCGCATCCGGATAGTTTCCCTGCTCCGATAAGTTCATTGCGCGCAGGAAATCCGGGTGCTGCGCTAACCCGACTTTCTTTTCAATTTCGGGCGCTATATATCTCTCTTCTACCTGAAACTTCTTCATCCCAAAAGCAACCAACGCACCAAAAGCAAATCCACCAATGTGTGCCCAGAACGCCACCCCATAGGACCCATCTTTGTCCAGTATTGCGTAAAAGAACTGCTGGGCAAGCCAGAGTGGAAGCATGATATAAGCGGGCGCTTTGAAAGTTCCCCGGAACCACCATCCGAATAGATAAAAGAAGGAGATTTTTGTATCGTACAAACGAACAAGAAACGCACCCATCAATCCGGCAATTGCGCCGGAAGCCCCGACCAGAGGAGTTGTGTCTGCTGGATATTTCAAAGCATGAGCCATCGTTGCGGCAATACCACTCAGAAGATAGAACCCTATATAGAGCGGACGCCCCCAGATATCTTCAATACTGCAGCCGGCAAGGTACAGAAAAAACATGTTCCCGATCAGATGTAACCATCCACCATGAATGAACATGCAGGTAAACAGATTGATCACGGAGGGTTCAGCAGGAACATATCCGTATCGTTCGTATGGGTTTGCCTTTTCTACCTTTTTGACCTGTTCAATCAGGGAAAGGAGTGTCTCCTGGTCTTCCTGTACCTGCTGCGGATCAAGATCCTGTTTATTTGTGGCTTCGTGAAGAGCATCCAATTGTTGGAGTTGCCAATCTTCAAAGTACTCGCGCGCGTCGGGTGGTAAGTCTAAATAAGGATGCGAACCAGCGAATTCATGCAGAGCATCGAGCTTCTCATAAAAATCATCTATGCTGCTTCCGCTATAGTGCGTGAACAGAAAAAACACGAGATTCAGCGCGATCAATGCAAAAGTGACATACGGGAGGCGCTGAACGGTCTGTTTTTCATGCGCGAACGGCAGAAGTATGAACATTAGAGTCCCAATCAAATTCCATCACAACTCAAGTCAGTTTGACAAGCAGGATTTTAGTCGTAGTATGGATTCAGAGTGATCTGATCTCAGGAGGAGGAGAACAAATGTCAGTCAAAACCACGCTTCGAATGTTTTGCATTTTTCTTCTATTTGCGTCGACTTCATTTGCAGCAGGCAAGGCGCAGTTTGATTATTTCGTAGTCGGCAATCCCAATGATGTGGTTACAACTGCCACTGGTCTGTTGGTTCTTCAGGGGGGAGGCACAGATGTCGACGAAAATTTTGTACGCATGGGTGTTGCTTCCGGTGGAGGTGACTTTGTCGTTATAAGGGCAACGGGCACGGATGCCTACAATCAATATATCTACGATCTTTGCTCTTGTGATTCCGCAGCAACTCTCATCATTAAAAACCGTCAGGCTTCATTTGATTCTTTCGTAATTAATACAATCCGCAATGCGGAAGCGCTGTTCATTGCCGGCGGAGATCAATCCAACTACGTATTGAACTGGAAGGGTACCCCGGTCGAAGATGCCATTCACCATGTCGCAAACAAGCCTGCTCCGGTTGGTGGAACCAGCGCGGGAATGGCCATCATGAGTGAATTCATTTACGCAGCGCTGAGCGCCAGCAGTCTGGACTCGGCGGAAGGACTTTCTAATCCTTTTCACCGTGACTTGACTTTAGATCGTGATTTCCTGGTGCTTCCTAAGCTAGGCGGAATTATCACAGATCAGCACTTAATAGAAAGAGACCGAATGGGGCGTACAATTGCCTTTTTGGCGCGGCTCGTAAAGGACGGTTGGACTTCGCAGGGAAAGGCAATTGCGGCTGATCGCGAAACGGCAGTACACTTGAATCCTGTTGATGGAACTGTTCAAGTGTTCAGCACGCCCGCACATCCAACACCTTACGTATATTTTCTGCGGACTCCCGGCCCCCCTGAAGTGTGTCAGTCGAGAACGCCGCTAACATACCGGAATATCTCAGTCTATCGAATCGGCCCGGGCAATTCATTTGACGTGGATACATGGACTGGATCTGGTGGAATATCGTACACACTGAGCGCAGAGGTGGGAGTGTTGACGTCTTCGCGAGGCGCTATTTATTAGGAAGTTATTCTTTTAATTCAACGATTCCGCGGTCGATCAGCCGTTTCAGGAGACGCAGCGCTTCGACTTCCTTCATGGGTGTGATGGAGACGATCGACCGAACATCCCAGATTCCATCCAGTCGACTCAAGATGAATCCTTCTTGTGGAGTTAACTGAACGGTTCCCAGTTCTTCAAAGGGGATGATTACGTGAGGGATTTTGTCGGGCTGCAAATGGTGCGTGTACATATCACGAATTGTGTCTTTCTCAGCCCGGTCTATGAGGGGAATTACTTCAGAGTGGTATTCACCGGATTGTGGTTCAATTTCACGCAAGAGATCCAGCGCTTCTTCTGAGCGGCCTTTCAGCAATTTCTGTTTCGCCTCGGCCAGAAGCTGAGACATGGAATGATCCCCGCCCCGCAAACGGGATTCCACATGAGCTTCAGCCACTTTCGCAACCTGCAAGTAACCGGCTTCAAACAATGCAAAAAGAACGCGGCAAACCGTGTATTCAACTCCATGAACCGCGGTAACGATATCTTCAATCGTTCGCCGCCCATCGACCTGCGCGTAAATCAATTTGGTCTGTGGATCTGTTTCCGCGAGATCCAATTCCACATCCGGCGCGCGATCAAGTACTACATTATTCGTAGGAAAGGCCTTTCGCATTCTCTCCCACTCATCTCTTCTGAGAACGCCTTCAAAGATCATGGATTGCGGATCGAGTGAGATCCGGACAAAGATTCTGTTGATGAACTCATCCGCATAAAATGTGAACTCACCTTCATCCCAGAGAAACAGGGTGTAAATCGTTTCTTCTGTTTTCATCTGGAGAAACCGGACCATATCCTCTTCTTTAACTTTTCCTCCCATAACCAGAATTTTTCCAAGCATCATTTTGCTGGATCGCTGAATTTCCATCGCTATCCGTAGCTCGTCCTCGGTTATGATCCCCTGACTGACAAGAAAATGACCGAGATAGTCTTTTGGATCCGAGGAGGAGGAAGAGATGATTCTTCCTTTTTCAAAGAAAATCATCTTTAGAATCTGTGCGCGCCTTATTTGCAGAGTGCCGGTGCTTTGATTGGCGGCAATAAACTGTAAGAGGTCCCCGAAGGACATTGTATTGAGATTTCCGGAGAGGCTCATTTGATTTGAGTATTGTGGCAGTTTTTTCCGACGGCGTCTATCGCGATTGCAATTGACTGTTGACCATGAACATAGCAGAGTTGATGCGGGAAATCTTTCGATTTCGTGTTTGGATCGCCATCATATCGTCGAGGGAAGGTTGATCACCCCGGATGCCACCCAGGATTCTCTCCAGTTCAAATCGAAGTTGCTTCAATTCTTCGTGGGTCATCCGCCGAAGCAAAGTGGTATTCAACAAGATGTAGCCTTCGCACACATCTCGCGCCATGTTATAGGCACTACCGCCTAGAAATGCCATTCAAATCCCCTCAATGGACGGTACCAGGTTCGAACTGGCGACCTCCTCGTTGCGAACGAGGCGCTCTCCCAGCTGAGCTAACCGCCCATTCAGAAGAAGTTAAACGTTAAAATGTTAAGAGTTTAAATG
>JBKKAT010000788.1:0-7376 GCA_046714535.1 Acidobacteriota bacterium
ATCAGCAAATCGGGGAATGCATCATTATTCAGGTTACAGGATGAGATCTGCAATGTTTCTCCAGCCGCAGGTCTCTTATTAGGGAGCGAACCAGCTATAGAAAAGAACCCGTTTCCGTCATTTAAAAGCAAGTAGTTTTGAGCATCGTGAGCGCCGCCCAAAAACAAATCCACGAATCCGTCCAAATCCATATCTATAAATTCTGATGAAATCATGTTTCCGGTAACGATAGGCAACCGGTCAAAAGAAGCGCTAAACTTACCGTTGCCGTCGTTGATCAGGAGATGGGGTATTTCCTCGCCGCAGCAGATTTGGACAACGTATATATCAAGATCCCCGTCGTTATCAATATCTCCTGTAGCCGCTCCATGGCCTGTCCCTATGCGTACCTTCGGCAGTGTCGCGGTTGCGTTTTTCAATTTTGATTTGCCGGTAGAAAGAATGAGACTATTGTGATACCCAGGCGCTCCTCCTGTAGGAGTGTGATTGCCGAAATCAGCCAAATACACGTCGGGGCGTCCGTCACCATTGAAGTCTGCAACTACCGGATTTTGTCCGGAACGTATCACTTTGGGAGGAGCATTCACGAAGATCTTTTTCGTGACGTCTTCGAAAGCACCTCTACCGTTGTTTACTAAAACAACAATGGGAAAAGGATGGACATCATCGGTTAGTGTTAAGAGATAATCCTGCAAGCCATCATTGTTAAGGTCGGCGGCAGTGGCTGAATTCACGAAATTCCCTGGAATCTTAACGACTGCTACGACTTCGGCTTCACCCCATTTTGGGAAACTCGATGAACTTTCAGCGAAAACAAGACAGCAACAAAGGAGCGTCCAAATAGCAGCATTTATCATTATCCTAACCATTCACATCCTCCCAATCCAAGCCTTTTGAAATTCTCACGCAATTCCACTTTATACAACTTAGGCATTCCCCATTTTGAATGCGTTTCGTGCTATTCCGTCTTGCCCCATTCCACCCTTTCCGAGCGGTCTCAGAATTTCGTAAGGGCCAAGTTGTAATCCAGCGGGAAAGGTCATGAAGCGATGATTCTGTCTTAATGGGAATCAGTTTTCAATATAGCACTCGAAATAACTTACGCAATCGCTCACCTGCAAGGAGACACAGAGTGGAGAGGTATAATCGGACAAAGGAAACATGAGACTATCGCCCGGCGTTCAGTTAGGTCGTTATCGGATTGTTGCTCACTTAGGTACAGGAGGCATGGGTGAAGTCTATAGAGCCAGGGACGCACTGCTGGAGAGAGACGTAGCAATCAAAATTCTGTCGCAACACCTCGCGGACGATGCTGATGCGCTTAAACGCTTCGAGCGGGAAGCGAAGGCGGTTGCGGCTCTCTCGCATCCCAACATTCTTAATATCCATGATTTTGGCAGCGATCCAGGCCTTGCCTATGCTGTGATGGAACTGTTGGAAGGAGAGACGCTTCGCAGTCGCCTCTTCAAATCTCCACTGCCCGCAGACAAAACGTTGGAGATCGGGATATCGATTGCGGAAGGTTTGGCTGCTGCCCATTCCAAAGGTGTGATTCACCGCGATGTGAAACCGGAAAACATTTTTCTAACTTCAGATGGCCGGGTAAAAATTCTGGATTTTGGACTGGCGCGATTGAAACCGGTTCTATCCGAGCAAGAACGCGCGCAGGTACCTACTCAATCGGTAGAAACAGAAATGAGTTCCATAAAAGGAACTATTCCTTACATGTCACCAGAGCAAGTTCGAGGCGGCGCGCTGGATGCTCGTTCCGATATCTTTTCACTCGGATGTGTGCTCTACGAAATGCTATCGGGCAAAAGAGCGTTTTCCGGAGAATCATCTGCCGATACGATGTCGTCTATTTTAAAGGAGGAGCCCGCGTTCAAAGAGATTCCCCTTCAGTTTCATGAAGTAGTCAAGCATTGCCTGGAAAAGAATCCCGAACAGCGTTTTCATTCAGCTCATGATTTGGCCTTTGCCCTGCGAGCAGTTTCTCAAGAAACTAATTCAGCTAAAGCGACTCTGCAAAGGGCACCTGCCGCACGGCGGGTATCTCAATTATATATTTGGATTATCGCGGGCTTAGCGGCATTGCTAACCGGATTGATCATTTATTTATATCCGAAATCTGGTGGCGCAATTGATTCTCTTGCCGTCCTGCCTTTCTCGAACGCCACAGGCAATTCCGAGATGGAGTATCTTAGCGACGGGCTGACTGTCAACCTGATCAACAGTTTGACTGATCTCCGGCAGATCAGTGTCAAATCAAAGCATGCGGTTTTCCGATACAAGGGACGCCTTCAAGATCCTCAACTAGCTGGTCGCGATCTCGGTGTCAAGGGCGTGATCACCGGAACGGTGGGACGACGCGGGGAATCCCTCCTGGTGAGTGTAGAACTGGTAGACACAGTCACAGGAAACCAGCTATGGGGAATCCAGTTGAATCGACCAGCATCGGACATCTTTGCTCTCGAAGATGACATCGTTCGCAGTATAGTCAAAGAATTGAGTCTTCGATTCGCACCCGAAACTGATCGACGTTTGTCGAAACGGTACACTGAAAACACCGAGGCCTATCATCTTTATCTGCGAGGATCGTTCCATGCAAGTACGTTCAGAGAAGAAGGACTGAAGCGTGCGATCGAATACTATCGCAAGGCATTGGCCCACGATCCGCACTTTGCGCTAGCTTACACCGGTTTGGCCCATGCGTACTTCTGGTTTACGGATTGGTACACCCCAAGCAAGGATGTCTCACCACTGTCACTTGATGCTTCTCGAAAGGCTTTAGACATTGATGGCAACCTTGCTGATGCGCACGGCATGTTAGGCCTCGTCACTTTCATATACCAGTGGGACTGGCCGGTTGCAGAACGGGAATTCGTTCGAGCACTTGAACTAAATCCTAAGGACGCGAGAAGCCGGGCCTATTATGCATGGTTTCTGGTGGCTATCCAGCAAGTGGATAAAGCTATCGCTGAAGCAAATAGAGCCAGGGAAAATGAGTCTCTTTCCGCTGAGGTCTCAACCGTTGCCGGGCTGGCCTTCTACCTTGCGCGTCAATACGATCAGGCCTTTCAATCAGAGAGTCACGCTATCTATTTGGATCCACAATTCACGTGGGCTTACATCCTCCGTGGTCGCGCATTAGAAGCACAGGGCCGTTTCAAAGAAGCTATTTCCGATTTAGAGCAAGCCAGAAAGCTAGAAGCAGAACTTCCAGAAGCTCTCGCTTCGCTTGCGCACGTTTATGCGGTTGCAGGAAGAACGCCTGAGGCCCGAAAGATTCTGGCTGAGCTGATGCAGCTTGCTGATCGACGCCACGTGGCACCTCTAGACATTGCGATAGTCTACGCTGGCCTGGGCGATCATAATTCCGCTCTCAACTGGCTCGAACACGCTTACAAGGAACGCTCTTACCTGATGCCCTCTGTCGCAACACTACACTATTTCAATGGTCTGCATTCTGATCCGCGCTTCCAACAACTTCTTGCACAAATGAATCTGACTCTGCCGCAGTCGTGATTTCTGCTAGTGAGTAACGTCGATAGTTACTATTTCTACAGCGAACATCCAATTCAGACCATCAAGGTGCACGATTAGTAGCGACGTCCAGTTCTAGACCCCGTGTCCTGGCAGTCAAAAAATTTTCTTAAATTGTCACGCATGGGCTAAATAACCGGCGCTCCATTCCTTTCATGCCTTGTCCTACTTTGTGGAAAGGGTGGCCGGAATCAAACCGGAATGAGTGGCCGACTTGGCCGGAAAATGCAAAGTATCCAGCATCAAGCAATTCGCACCATTTTTTAAGCAACTTACCCCTTTGCCCGGCGTCTGACCTGCGATTTTGTGGTACCGTGATTGCGTGCTTCGCGAACGAAAGCTGTTATCCACCAAAGGGCTACTCCTTGTAGCAACGTTTTTCGCGCTTGTAACCACAATGGATGTTTATTTGTCGTTGTGGCTTCGCAATCGGCCGCTCAGGGCCAATTGCCTCTACTGGGAGTTGGTCTCTTCCTATTTGTGGGTAATGTTTGTACCCTTCATTTACTATCTAAGCAAGCGCTATCCATTCAAGAAAGAAGAGTGGATGACGAATGGCATGATCCATTTCGTCTCTGCAATATTCATCTCAACGATTCATCTGTTGGGTAATTATGCAGTCGGCGGCTTCGTCATAAAACTGTTTGGATATCCCTTTGTTCCTTTCGATCCATTAGACGTTGTAAATAACATTCACAGGCTTTCCTGGCGAATTCCTATCTACTTAGTAATTGCCATCGTTTGCCACAGCTTTGCTTTCTATCAGAGATTGCGCGAGGAGGAACTAAAGACCTCAAGACTGGAATCTGAATTGGTCCTTGCAAGACTGAATGCATTAAAAATCCGCCTGAGTCCGGAAGTCATTTTCAATGCTTTTTCGGGAATCATGTCAGCAATGGAAAAAGATTTAAAGAAGGCGACACAATTGATCGTATCGCTGGGAGATTATTTACGGCTTCGACTCAACGACAAGCAGATTGTAATGCGAACTTCCGAGGGAACACTTGAAGAGCCTGTTCCCGATTCTACGTCAGTAGAAAGCAACGAAGATCTGCTTGCTTCGGATGAGCCAATTCCCGAACTCAATTGGAAATGGCTATCGGTTGCCTGGATTTTCATAGGCATCTTTTTCACCGCTCGAGTCGCAATGACTCGAGAATTACAAGGGTCCTCGTCATCCTGGGTAAGTATTATTTTTATGAATATTCCATGGATTCTCTGGGCTTTCGCCACGCCCCGGCTCTTGCGGTTTTATGATCGCTTTCCGCTCGAATCCAAACATTTTCTTAAAAACTTCGGCGTCCATACTCTGGTTGGAGCATCCTTCTGGATCATCACGATTATCCTGGGATTCCTGGCGCAGTCAGTCATCAACCGGGCGGCAGGAAAAGAGTCAAACGATTTGCTCCTGGACATGATAACTACGGGATTTACTAAAAATCTTCTGGCTTACTGGATTTTTGTTTTTTTCGTGCGAGCCAACCGATACTATTACAGGTACGTTCAGCGTAAATTGCGTCTGACGGAACTGGCGTTTCAGCTAACCTCCGCTCAGCTTCAAGCATTAAAGATGCAGCTGCATCCTCATTTCTTGTTTAATGCGTTGCATTCCCTGATGGGACTTATATATGAAGACAGAATTGCAGCACAAAAAATGCTCGATCAGCTGCAGCGCTTCTTTCACATGACCTTACAGGAAATGGCTGCGCAAAAAGTTCCTCTGGAGAAGGAATTGGAATTTTTGAATTGCTATCTTGATATTGAAAAAGTACGTTTTCAGGATCGCCTGCAGGTGCGATTCGATGTGGACGCGGCCGCTATGACATTAGAGGTGCCGAACCTTTTGTTGCAGCCACTGGTCGAAAACGCTGTGAAGCATGGCATTTCCAAAAGACCGGAGAATGGCGGTGAGATCAATAAACACGCGGGCTTCACCGAAAAGTCCTTGCGATTGATTGTCAGAGATAATGGAACCGGAATTGAAAAGAAAGAAACGGCTCCTATTCAAGAAGGAGTCGGTCTTGCAAACATACGGGAGCGATTGCAAAAACTCTACGGAGATTCACACCGGTTGATGGTGGATGCATTGTCCGGTGGTGGCTTTCGCGTTGTTATTGAGATTCCAATTAAAACTATGAGTCCGGTTGGAAGGGGCCAAACCGTTCACCTCCCGGATCGCTTCACCCGAGAAGCAGCCTATTCCTAAGGATTATGTCAATGGGCGTTCCCTCACTAAAAGCGATCATCATAGATGACGAGCCGCTTGCCTGCCGGATTGTTCGCCGCTATCTGCAAGACGAGAGCGACATTGAGATCGTGCAACAATGCACGAATGGCGCTCAGGCGCTGGAGGCCATCCATCAGTTTGATCCTGATCTCTTGTTCTTAGATGTGCAAATGCCGGTTATGAACGGTTTCGAGCTCCTCGCCTCCCTTCGATCGAAGAAGATACCTTTTGTAATTTTTGTGACTGCGTATGATGAATACACGCTTCAAGCTTTTGAATGCCATGCCCTTGATTATTTGCTGAAACCCTTTGATCAAGAAAGATTTAAAAAAGCAGTAAAGCATGCGAAGGAGCAGATTCGGCTGCATCAAGAAAGCAGGTTTTTCCACCAGGTTACAGCATTGCTTTCCCAACATAGAAATGCTGTGGTTCAGGAAAATGGAATGGAGCAGCCCTATCCGTCCCGCCTTGAGATTCGGTCCTCCAAACATGTCGGTTTCGTTGATGTGCATGAAATTGACTGGATTGAAGCCTCTGATAATTATGTGGTTCTTCATACTTCAAGCGGTCCAAATCTCCTCCGAGAGAGTATAAGCCGTCTTGAAAGAAGGTTAGATCCGCAAAAGTTTATTCGAATCCACAGATCAACAATCGTTAATTTGATGCGCATTCGAGAGATTAAAAGCAGAGGCTTTGGTGACCGGATTGTTGTGTTGCAGGATGGCACTGAAGTGCGCGTTAGTAGAATCCACAAAAAAAGACTGGACGAATCCCTGAAAGGTTTCAGAAACCGCTGAACGTGAGTGCTGAGCAATGAGTGCTGAGTGCTGAGATCGAGTTGGTGAGCTTCACTCAGCACTCAGCACTTTGCACTCAGCACTGTACTTATCGCCCCTTCCTCTCTTCATTCGAACAAGAAATTGGATCGAGGATTTCTGACTTTTTCAAATAGTTGAACTTAAGCGATTTCATTCCTTACGATCCTCCACTAACTTTCAGCGATTCGCCCAAAGTTGTTTGCTTCACCACACCAACATTCGACTTCACGACAAAAGAGGATTTGCATCGAAACCTGGTATGGTCGTTGCAAAGTCTCCTTGCGTGCATCATCACAAATTTGAAACAACCGTAAATTTCTTATTTCCACCGTTTCGCTCTCATGGCTCCTTCAAAAGAGAAGGAGATTTGGCGATCCTCCTAAAGAGGATCGCCTTTTTTTTAAATCGCAGTTTGGAATGTTTTTAATGGAGGAACAATGAAAAACAAGTTCACTCTTATCCTGGTAGCAGCGGTATTCGCTTGCGTATTTGCCGATTCCGCTTTTGCTCAAGTTTCAACGAGAGCAGGAGCCATTTTTGGCAGAGTAATCGACGATAAACAAGCTCCGCTGCCCGGGGTAAGTACTACACTGGAATGCAACAGCCTTGGCGCGCCGCAAACGGCAACGACTGGTCCGACAGGTGGCTTCCGATTCGCTAACATTCCTCCTGGTGTGTGCTCCGTTACCTTCTCTTTAGAAGGTTTTACGGAAATCAGACAGGAAGAAGTTCGCGTTTCGATCGGTGGTGAATTTCAATTGAGCATCACCATGAGGCCAACCCTCGAA
>JBKKAT010000789.1:0-2976 GCA_046714535.1 Acidobacteriota bacterium
TGCCGTTGCAGTTACCTTGCCAAAAGTGAAGCAGGCAATGCAACCGCCGGCTCAGGCGGCTAGTCCGGTTAAGGAAGGAAATAATTTTGTCTGGAGTTTCGGTCCAGGTTCCGAAAAACGACTCTCCGAATTTTTCGAAATACAGGTTGGTTCCCTGAATTCACTCAAACTGCGGACAGAGCAACGCGACGGAAAGACGATCTTAATATTCGAAAAATCCGATCCCGAACCTCTTCTTCTTGCCGTCAAATCGACCAGCTATCATGATGTACAAGTCGAAAGCGAACTTGAACTTTCTCATTTTTCCGGGACAGTTTCTTTGGTTCATCACGTAAGTGGCGATAACTACGATTTCCTTTCCATTCGAAAGGATTCGATGGAGCTGGGACGCCATTCACCGGAAGGCACAAAGTCTTTTGGCAAAGACAAATTAGCGGTTCCCGCAGGATTGCAAAACTTTAAAGCAGTTGCCGCCGGTACTCATTTTCGCGGTTACCTCAATGGAAAACTAACGGTTCATGGCCATGGAAAAGCTGCGCCAGAAGGAAAAGCAGGTTTACTCCTGGAAGGGACCGGGACTTTAAGAATGGCAAACATATCTGTAACGCCTCTTTTAGAGCACGACCAACAATAAGGAGCATTCGAATGAAAACAACTCAGATAATCTATTCCGTTTTCCTGGTTTTCATCTCTTTCAGCCTGGCTTTTTCTCAAACCGATGACGCAGCTGCGGTTCGCCAGGTTCTTTTAAGCGAGGCGGTAGCTTTCGAGCGAAACGATATGCCCGGAGTTGAGAAACACTGGGCAAATGACGACGCGGTTGTGGTTTTTGAAAATGGTCACGCGAATTACGGCTGGTCCGATTACAAAAATAATCACCTGGGTCCGGAAATGGCCGAAATGAAAAATGCCAGCTTTAAGATGGCGGACATCAGAGTGAAGACAGAACGAACTTTGGCTTACGCGACGTTCAAGTACACAATAGCAGCCGATCTTAAAGATCGTCACATCGAAGGATCCGGTTTAGGTACAGCAGTTCTGGAAAAGCGCGAAAAGGATTGGGTGATTGTGCACTGGCACAGCAGCAGTCCGCGACGTCCGCCGGCTCAAACGCAACCAAATCAATGACAGTTAAAGAACCTTACATATCCGCGCTCGGCCATCAATCGCTGAATCGCTTCTATGACTTGCTCATAAGTGTGACAATTCCGGAGAAGCGGTTCAAACACGCATTGATTCATCAGGCTTCTATCGAACCCGGGCATATGGTGCTGGATTTAGGAACCGGTACAGCGACACTCAGCATCCTGTTAAAGCAAATGCACCCGTATTGCGAAGCTTTCGCCTTAGATGGTGATCTTCAGATTTTAGGACAGGCGAAATCAAAAATCGAAAAAGCAGAATTGCGTGTAGCGCTCCAGAACGGAATGTCTTTCTCGCTTCCCTACATGAATGAAACTTTTGATCGAGTCGTTTCCAGTTTAATGTTTCATCATCTCACTACCGATCAAAAGAAAAGAACGTTGAATGAAGTTCACCGGGTTTTGAAATCTGAGGGCGAACTTCATATTGCTGATTGGGGCAAACCACAGACCTCCGGGATGAAAATAGCGTCGTCGATTGTGAGGATTTTCGATGGCATCACAACAACAGAAGACAATTTCAAAGGAAGACTTCCGCAATTCTTTCTGGAGGCTGGATTTGCAAAAGTTCAACCCACCAGGCATTTTGCAACGGTTTTTGGAACACTCTCACTCTTTCGTGCTTCAAAACCTTCAGTAGAAAAAGAATGATATGAACACAACATTTTCGCATTTAAAGGAGAAACTATGTTTACTTCACTTGGGCTTCCGGAACTAATCATCATTCTGCTCATCGCCCTTTTGTTTTTCGGAGGGAAGCGGCTGCCGCAGGTGGCAAAAGCGATAGGCGAATCCATTCGAAACTTTAAGAGTTCTATCAGCAAAGAAAATTCTGATTCAGCCATTGCTAATAGAGAGTCAAACTAACTTGCGGGCTGGTTTACTTTGCCCCAACTAAAATTTGGAGGAGGAAATGACGATGCGGTTCTTCATTGTGATAACAATCATGCTGTTCGCCTATCCTGCTTTTTCTGACTCAGTCTACATTTTGGGAAGTTATCTGAATCCTGACGGACGAAGTGATATTTTTGAGCAAAACCGTAGCGAAACAACTTTCGATACGGATGGATTTGATAATTTTACAGCAACCTTCGGGTATGACCATTTTATTGGTGAATATGTAAATGTCGGTGGCTCACTCACTTATTACAAAGATGAGACATCTGGTCAGGATCGTGCGTTTTTAACTCCGGCTGGAGGCCCGGTTAGAAGAGATTTTCGACTCAAAATTATTCCGCTGGAATTCAACGCTAGCGCTCTCCCCATGGGAAGGAGCAAAATGGTAGTCCCCTTTATTGGTGGAGGAGTAGGCCTTTACCGGTGGGAGTATGAAGAAGCTGGGGATTTTGTAGTTAACCGTGATTCCGACCCCAGAGTGATCACGGACCGGGCATCTTCTGATGGAACTACTTTTGGCTATCACATTTATGGTGGAGTCCACGTTCCATTTTGGCGTTCTGCCGCCTTGACTGCCCAGGTAAAACATTTCAACGTAGAAGCTGACCTGGAGGACGATCTCTTTGATCGTTTTGAACCGATCGATCTTTCAGCATACGTTTATTCATTTGGAATCTCTTTTTGGTTCTAGCTCAAGCGGTGCACTGCAAAAATGAGAGTTTTTTAATCGTTCACGTCGACCAACAAAGGAGGAACAATGAATTGCTGCACAATGAAAAAAGAAAGTGGCGCAAAAACAATCGTGCTAAAAGGGGAAACATCATGTCTATAAATCTGATACATCGTTTAAAGTTTTTAATAATTTTTGCAGCGATCGCTTATGCGCTTTTCATCCCGTCTTCGGCAATCGCTCAACAAACCCAGGCATCCTATAGGG
>JBKKAT010000790.1:0-7037 GCA_046714535.1 Acidobacteriota bacterium
GTCGTAATGCTCCGGTACTTTGAAGCCGAAGGCATGATTCGACAGGCGATATCTGTGTTGAAAAAACGTACTGGGTCTCATGAACGGACGATCCGCGAATTTCAAATTGGTTCGGAGGGCATCCATGTTGGAAAACCGTTAAAGGATTTCCACGGAATTTTAACCGGAACTCCGATCTTTCATTCGAATCAGGGCGGGGCATTGATGACAGATGAAAAAATCTGACAGGATAGAACCACGCAATCGTGAATACCCGATCCTGATGGTCACTCCCACCGGCAAAGACGCCGATGTAGCGTGCGAGGTTCTGCAGAGATTCGGTTTCGAATGCAAGAAATGTTCAGATCTTCCCGATCTCTGCACAAATGTTCAAGAAAATGCGGGGGCGCTTTTGATTGCCGAAGAAGCGCTATCGTTCGAAGGGGTTCCGATCCTTGTTCAGTGGCTCCAGGGTCAGCCACCATGGTCCGACATACCTGTGATTGTTTTAACAACGGGCGGAGCCATGAAGAGACTAAACCTTTTTTACGAAGGAGCGTTTGGCTCTCGCGCGAACGTCACTCTTCTGGAGCGGCCGTTTCACATTGCCACACTGGTTTCAGTTCTTGAAGGCGCTTTGCGCGCGCGGATGCGGCAATTCGAGATTCGCGATCTTCTCAATCAAAGGGAAAAGCTCCTTCAAATGGAAAAGAAAGCTCGTGCAGAAGCGGAAAAAGTAAATCGCGCCAAGGATGAGTTTCTCGCAACATTGTCTCATGAGCTGAGAACACCGTTGACCACGATGCTCGGTTGGGCGAAGGTGTTGATGACTCATCGCCTGGATGACAAGAGTTCCATGCGCGCAATTCAGGCGATCGAGAAAAGTGCGAAATCTCAATCGCAATTGATTGACGATCTGTTGGATGTTTCGAGAATCATCACAGATAAATTTCAGGTGGAAAAGAAGAGTTTGGATCTTGTTCAGTTGCTCCATACTTCCATCGACATGATTCGTCCGGCAGCTGAATCGAAGGGGATTCTTCTTCATCTGGATATTTCGGAAAATCCCGGGCCGATTTCCGGAGATGCACACCGCCTCCAGCAGGTGATGTGGAACATTCTTACGAATGCAATCAAATTTACTCCAGCGGACGGATCAGTCTTTGTCAAACTGCACAGTTCTAATTCGCACGCGACGATTACTGTTCGAGATACTGGCAAGGGAATTCGAAACGATTTCTTGCCCCACATCTTTGAACGATTCCGGCAGGCCGACAGCAGCTACACCCGAAATCAGGGCGGGCTGGGACTCGGGCTGGCAATTGTTCAACACATCGTCAACTTGCATGGGGGTACGGTGCGCGCGGAAAGTGAAGGTGAAGGTAAAGGTTCAGAATTTGTCGTTGTGCTGCCCGTTGTCTCTATGGAAACCAAAACCTTTCGTAGTGGAAAGAACCCGCGCAAGACGAATCAGGAAAGCCTGAACTTGAATGGCGTCAAAATACTCGTGGTAGAAGATGATTCTGAAAGTCGCGAGCTTCTGGCACTCATCCTGGAGCATGGAAAGGCAACGGTTCGTTGCGTTTCTTCTGTTGCCGATGCTTTTATGATCCTGCGCGAATGGAAACCCGATATCGTGATTTCAGATATCGGAATGCCTGCAGATGATGGTTATGAATTGATCTCCAGACTTCGATCAAATCCTGAAACGAAGGATATTCCCGCCATTGCAGTGACAGCATATGCTTCTGACGTGGATAAAAAGAAAGCTTTGGAAGCCGGCTTTCAATTTCATATGGCTAAGCCTCTCGATCCTGATGATTTGCTGAAAGTGGTGGCCAATCTCTCCCGGACCTATCACACGGAAAAGGGCTGAACATCATAGAGCTTCACCGCAAAAACCTCGACGGTTTTCGTGCAACCCTACCTTCTTTTTTGGGTTGCGGCTTTGCCGCTTTATGTCTCTGTGGTGAGGCTCTCACTTTGATTTCTGGCTTCGGAGCTCCAGTTCTTCGATTGATTTTGGCCAGTCTTCCTTTAACAGGCGCGATAGAGCGCGATCAGCAAGAAGCCTTCCTCCGGTCTGGCAAAGCGGACAATAATTTGTTTCATTCGATGCATAGCGAATGCGCTGTATCGTGTTGTTACATCGCGGGCAAAGTTGTTTGAAACGGCCATGAACGGCCATTCCGGGACGAAAGGCGGTCACTTTCTCTGGAAATTTGTCCCGGTAATGTTCGCGAAGCTGACCAATCCAGTGAGTCAGGGTAGCGCGCACCGCTTGAAACAAGCGTTCGATTTCCTCAGCACTGAGTTTTTTCGTCATTGCGATGGGGGACAGTCTGGCCTCGAACAAAATCTCATCCGAGTAGGCATTGCCGATGCCACTGAACAAGCGAGGATCGGTAAGAGCCCGCTTGAGCGTGTGATTTGCTGATTGAAGAACTTCTGCAAACTCCTCGAAATTGCACTTCAGAACCTCCAGCCCACCTGCATGCATCGCGCGCAGGCCGGCTTCTCCCAGCACCAGGTGAAGCGATGCGCGCTTCCGGGTACCAGCTTCACTCCCCAGCAGAGTTCCTGTTGGAAAATCAAAAGCGGCGAAATTATGGCGTGGTGAGATTTCCGCGCCTCGCTCGCGCCAGTGCAGACGTCCGGCGATCATCAAATGCAGGACCAGCCACAGGTTGTTTTCCAGGCCGATGCAAATGCGTTTTCCCATTCTGCGAATTTGCAGGACCTTCTTTCCCGAAGCACTGCTCACAGGAGGGGTTGCTGTACGGAGCAGAAAAGGACTAACAATGCGGACTTCTTCGAGCGTTTCGCCGAGAATCCGCTTCTCCAAAGCTTCTATATAAACGACGATGTCTGGCAGTTCCGGCATAGCTGATTGGCGTTTTTTACAATAGCTAGGCCGATTTCGCCCGATTGCAACGCCCCTTAGGGAGTGTTGCTGGTGGCGTGGGATTCATTCATTATTAGGGGCTAATGTCGACCGGGCCTTCTTTTAAAATCTACGCTCTACACATTTTGACCATGGTGAGTCTTGTCGTTGCCCAGCCACTTCTCCAACAACTGACGCAAAATCCAACCTTCTTCTCCACCCGCGGGGCCGGGGCCAAAGAAATTTTGGGCTTTCTTGCAATTCTTTGTTTGCTTTTGCCGGCCCCTTTTCTATTGGTCGAATGGGTGCTGAGTTTCTTCAGTATCAAAGCTTTACGAATCGTTCACCACGTATTTCTGTTTATCCTTTTTGCTATCTTTTCAGCGCTTGTGCTAAAGCAACTAAGTTTTTTCTCGGGCATCCTGGCGATTTTATTGTCTTTCTCGGGAAGCGTTCTGTTCGTTATTCTCTATTATCGAATGAGTCTTTTTCGAACAGCCATAACCTGGCTCAGTCCGCTCATTGTTGCGATTCCGGTTTTCTTTGCGCTTCATGGTTCTGTCCGAAACTTGATTTGGACTTCGAACACACCGGTTCCGATCTCATCAAAAACTGTTTCGAAAACGCCGGTAATAATGGTGACGTTCGATGAACTCCCGGTGACGTCATTGATGAATGAAAATTTGGGCATCGATTCCGCTTTATTTCCAAATTTCGCATCACTCTTAAAGGATTTTACCTGGTACAGGAATACAACCACGGTAGCGTCGACAACAGGCCGTGCGGTTCCGGCCATCCTGACAGGAAAATATCCTGATAAGGATCCGAATCGCGCACCGACCCGGTTCAATCATCCACAAAATCTGTTTACCTTATTCTCGGACTCCCATGAGTTAAAAGTTTTCGAGACCATTACTTCACTCTGTCCTGAAAAGCTGAACAAAATCGCGGCAACTTCCAGAGGAAAGTCCTCTGTGCTCTTATCCACCTGTCTGGATGCGCTCGCCATTTATCTTCAAATAGTGGTTCCTCCACCTTATTCAGCATCGTTACCTGACGTCAGTTCTACATGGGGTGATTTCTGGGATGCCGGGGAACGGAACCCCCACAGGCCCGCTGTCGATAAAGGGAAAATGTTTGAAACTTTTATTCAGTCGATTGTCCCTTCCGAAAAGCCCTTACTGGCTTATCTACATATCGGCTTACCGCATCGTCCGTGGAAATATTTACCGAATGGACAACAGTACTTTGATTTCGGTGAGGGGCGGAAGAATGACGAATTCTGGGAAGAGAATGATTGGGCTGCTGTCACGGTTTATCAGCGGCATTTACTTCAGCTTGGTTACGCCGACAAATTATTAGGAGAGTTGATTCATAGACTGAAACAGATCGGGATCTATAATAGCGCACTGATTGTACTTACGTCCGATCACGGAATCTCTTTGTGGCCGGGAGAATTCAAGGCTCGCAATGTTACGACTTCAACTTACCAGGATGTTTTGCTGGTTCCTTTTTTCATAAAAGAGCCGGGGCAAGAGAGTGGATCCATCAACGATCGAAAACTTGAAACGGTAGATATTTTACCAACGATGGCGAATCTCATGGATGTGGAAGTACCCTGGAAAACGGATGGCGTTTCGGCGCTTCGCAGCAACCTCCCGGAGCGCAAGCACAGAAAAGTATTTCTTAACGACGCCATTGTTTCCAATCTTACCTGCGACATACAGGAAGAAAACAAGACGTTAAAAAGGAAGACCCAAATCTTTGGTAAAGCAACGAAGTTTGCGGACATTTTTCAGATTGGATCTTTTCCGCATTTATTCAACAAAACAATCGATGAGCTGCCTGTTTCTCCGGGAGACGATTTCAGAGTCAGGATTCGCGCCAAAGACTTGTTCGATAATGTCGATCCGCATGCTGCTGCAATTCCTTCCTATGTTTCAGGAAAAATAAGATCTCCCGGTTCGAAGGATCTTGTTCTTGCGATAGTAGCAAACGGCAAGATCAGCGCAGTTACCAGAACCTTTACCACGGATGGAGTCATGAGATTCGGTGCGCTCATACCGCCGTCCCATTTGGTGAAGGGAAAGAACAAGATTGAAGTGCTGGTAATCCCCGATCAAGAAGGTGACAGGTTTCTGCTCGCTTCTATCAGAGGCGAATGAGCGCCAAATATGGACAAAATCATACGATTTTTGTATACTCCATCGAGAGAAACTGTCAAAAACAAATCCTAAGTAGTGACCGTTGCCTCTCAGTAGAATCTTGATCCTATCTATTAACCCAGGGAGAGATGAGTTTGAAGCCAATTAGTATTAGCTGCTTTATATTTGCGATCGTTTTTCTGATCAGCTGTCAGGGCGAAAAGAAGTCTGCAGTAGTTCACCAACAACCGGTTGAGAATGTAATTCTTGTCACAATCGATACTCTTCGGGCGGATCATCTGGGTTCTTATGGCTACATCCGGGACACTTCTCCCTTCATCGATTCTCTTGCGGAAAAAGGAGTGCTGTTCTCGAATGCATTTGCGTCTTGTCCTACGACGTCCCCCTCTCATGCCTCGATTTTTACTTCGTTGTATCCAATTCAACACAATGTCCTGAAGAATGGATATAAATTGCACGATTCTTATTTCACAATGGCCGAATTTTTTAAACAGAAAGGCTTTACAACCGCGGCATTTGTAAGTGTAAGTTTCCTGAAACCGTCCAACTTTGCTCAAGGATTTGATGTTTTCAATGACGGTATTGATAAGGTTGATCCTGCTTTAGTGAAAGAAGCACAAGAGGCGGAGGAAAGGCAAGAACCGGAAGAAGCGCAAGAACCCGAAGAAGCGGAAGAAGCCGAAGAACCACAGGAAGTTTCAAAAAAGAAGTCTACAAGATACAGACTTGGCAACAAGACGATTGATGCCGCGCTGGAATGGATGAATCAAGCCAGGGTGAACAACAAGGTTTTTCTCTGGATTCATCTCTATGATCCCCATCCTCCTCATTATTCTCAATCGATTGCTCTTTCGCAGTACGAAAATCAACCGGAGCAAATGCAGGAGAAATTTGCAAAGTTTTTAGTGGATGAATATCGTGTGGACTCCGACTCTCTTTATAAACACAAAGCGAGAAGGATTCGAGATATCAACAGTTATGATGCGGAAATACTTTTTGCAGATCAAGAGCTCAAACGTCTTTTTGACGATGTGAACCAGAAAAGGCTAAAGTCCAATACTTTATGGATTGTTACCTCGGATCATGGAGAGGGACTCTGGAACCATAAATACCGGGGACATACAAAATTCCTCTACAATGAACAGCTCCGGGTTCCCTTGATTCTTTACTCTTCTGCCGGCATGTTCAAGCAGACGAAAATCGACCGGAACGTAGAGCTCGTGGATATCTTTCCAACTTTAACAGACCTATTGGACAAAAAGTTTTCCGTCCCAAATCCTCAGGGGATTTCCCTTCTTCCTTTGATTGCTAAAGAAGGAAAGTCTAAAAAATCCTATCTCTTTGCCCAGCGTCAGGTCTCTTTACTCAAGAATAAACGTGCAAAAAACAACAAAAAGGATGAAAAGTATGCGTTGCAGGATCAATCGCACAAATACATCTTTTCGTCTCTTGAGCCGCACGAGTTCTATGACTTGGAAGAGGACCCCTATGAGCTCAATAATCTCATACTTGAGAACATTTCCCGGAAAGAGCAGATGAAAACTTTGCTTCAAAACAAAGTGAAGTCGCTAAAAAAAGAGGCCTCCGCTCCTCCTGAAGAAATTTTAGATAACGAGGAGCTGAGGAATTTGAAAGCCCTGGGTTATGTTCAATAGGAACGCCCTTAAATTTCTCCCTTCTTACCTGCCTTCATTCCGCCGGCGCCCAGCTGCTTGATGATTCTGTAGTGACCCAGTACACGACCGGTAAGATCTGTCGAATTCATCTGAATCGATTATATCCGACAGGTAACAAGCAGGTTCATGAGATCCGTTTTAGCTTGATGGGCAAGTCGCCTAGATCCATTTCCATATGCGTTACTTTTCCCGACGCATCCGTCACAAAACGCAATAGTGTCTCGGAATGCTCGCGGTAAAAAGTGTCGTTCGATTTCGGTAAATAATCGCGGTTCGTCCCGCCTGTTTTGAGAATCAATTTGTTTTCACCCACAATCACTTCTGACACCGTCC
>JBKKAT010000791.1:0-3472 GCA_046714535.1 Acidobacteriota bacterium
TCGGTCACAAATTCGTACTTCTCGCCATTCCACGCATAAACAAAGGGACAGGAACCTTTCAAAATTTGTTTTTCCAGAAGAACCTGATTGCTTTGCGGATGAACATGATTTTGCGGAACTCCGTTCGTCCATACCACTCGCAAAACATCCGCGGCTGTCCGTGGGCCAAGACCGAAATGAGTCACCGTTTCGGTCACCACACGCATCTGATAGAGGTCTCCCGCTTTCAGTTCCAGTTTCGCGCCAATACCGTTTCTATTGTTTTTTCCGCTCCCGGTGCCGAGTCCGGACAACTCAACTTTCAACCAGCGATTCACATTACCGCCATCGTTGCGCAGCAACTGGAGTTTTTTGGATTCATCTGCAAGAATGAGATCCAGATCACCGTCCGAATCGTGGTCTGATACGGTGACATTGAGAATGTTTTGAACAGAAGGAAGGATCGAAGAAGCGTCTTGAAACAAACCGGAACCATTATTCCGGAAAAGAGATGCTTTGGCGCCACCGGTAAATAGATCTTGAAATCCATCATTATCAAAATCAAGAAATGAAGCATGAGTACCGGAAGCCTGAAGTACGGATGGGGACCGGCTGTCTACTTGAAATATTCCCTTCTTGTTATTGCGCAGCAGAATCGACTGTTTGCCTGTAAGGAAAACGTCGAGGAAACCATCTGCGTCATAATCAGCCACTGTAACCGACTGCGAAGCTCCGGAAATTCCGGCATTTTTGGCAATGTTTTCAAATTGACCCTGTCTCAGATTTGTATAGAGACTGTCGCCTGCCAAAGGATCGGCAACGAAAAGATCCAGGTCCCCATCATAATCGAAATCACCAAAAGCAGCATCCGTGCTCCGGCCCGTTCGATCCAATCGCATCGCTTTTGTGGAGTCTGCAAACGTCCCATCGCCATTGTTCCGGTAGGCTCTTGTCTCACCGGTCGTATAAATATCAAGATCGCCATCACTATCCAGGTCCAAAAACAGTGCTCCCGTGTATTTGCCGGGAATTTCGTGTAACAGCTTTTGATTCTGGTCCAGTAACAACAAGGATTTCTCGCCGACCAGGCAGGTCTCACTTCTACCGTCATTGTTGTAATCAACGGAAATTCTCAAAGGGTCAGCCAACGACTTGCCGTCTGTTTTTGAAAATCTGATATGCGCGAGCTGTTGACTCTGAAGCTGGGATGAAAATTTGGAGCTGAAGTGCAAAACCGGGAAACCCATCAATGCGCCACCCGGACCGGACAACTCAAAGATGCCGGCCTGATAAAGAGGCGTTGGTTTCATGAAGTTCTGAAAGGCAATCACAGAAGGCAATGCCTCTACAGTATTAGATACTGACAATGAATTCACGGCGCGATCCAGATATTGCTCTGATCCATCAGGAATATCCGGGGCAAATTGCCGGATTTCACGTAATTGAACAATGGCATCTTTGGCTTTCGTGTTCCGCACGAGCATTTCCGCTAACTGCAACTTTGCCGGAAGATTTGCCGGACTCGCAGCCAAAATGGCGTGAAGGCTCGCTTCTGCTTTCTGATATCGGTCTGGAGCGCTGCCACGCAAATACAGCTGTGCGAGCTTGTACTGCGAGCTGATGTGCCGCGGAGACTTCTGCACGGCCTTCTGCAGTGTCTGTTTCGCTTCCTCTGGTTTCCCCGATCGCTCCAGTATCTCCGCGACGATGAGCTGAATTTCCGGTTCGTCTGAAAGCTGAAGCGCCTTTCGCGCGTGCTGTTCAGCATCCCCGTACCGGGCCAATCGAAGATAGGTCAATCCCAGATTCGCATGCCCCAGCGCCTCTTCCGGCGCAATGGCGATCAACTGTTTGAATTCCTTTTCGGAATCTAGCAGACGATTTTCCTCCAGATAGGCGATTCCGAGACTCCTGTGCGTTAACATCTGCCGGATTCTGTCTTGAGGTGCAGGCTGCGGCTGGTCTTTCTTACAGGAACAAAGCAGAGTAAGAATCAGAAAAAGAAAAATGAGACGAAAGGACCTATTCATGTTGTACGCGGATTTCAAGCTCATGAGTATAAAGAGGAAAGCCTCTCATTACAAATCAAACAAACGCGTTTGCCAGATTGGCCGATTGCATGACAATATGGACCATAGAATCGGGAAATTTCGATGAACGCCAGCGACTTTTTAAAGCTTTATCCGCAAAATCTGCGTGAGATCGCCGAGTCTCTCCGGTCCCTTGTCCGTAGCACATTTCCGGGAGCAACAGAAAAGGTTTATGACGGATGGAAACTCATCGGCTACCGGATTCCGGATGGTAAAAAGTATCGCTACTTCTGCTGTATTGTTCCACAAAAAAAAGAGAATGACGTGTTGCTGGGATTTGAATACGGAGTAGCAATGCCGGATCCCAAAAACTTGCTGGAAGGAAAAGGAACTAAAGTCCGGTTCGTAAGAGTACGTCAATTGAATCAATACCAAGAAGAAGACCTGATCTGGCTCATTGAGGCTGCTGCAAAAACTGCTCTTAGTATGGGCCGTAACGGATTACCCTAAGAATGTAGTGCATAAAAAGAAAGGGGCGATGTTTTCACATCGCCCCGAAAAAAATGAGATCTGGTTAGAAGCTGTAACGCAGACCAAATCGAACTGCACGTGGAGACAGGTTTTCGTTAATCGTGTTGAAAGTCGATGAACGAACGTTGTTCTGTCTCAGAATAACCGTATTCGCATTCGTCACGTTGAAAAGATCAGCGGACATTGTGATACGGCCATACGCACCGATTTCGAAGATCTTGCGAATATTCAGATCCAGAGTGAAGATATTGTCATAGCGGAAAGTATCCAGTGGTGCAATCAGAATCAGGTGAGTGCCGGTACCATAGAAAGAAGAAAGGTTTCTATCCGTTACACTGGTAAACAATGGTCTCGGATAACCCTGCTGATACCGGATAAATCCACCCGCCGTCATATCCCACGGGAGCTGGTAAACGCCACTGATACGAGCTGTCCACTCGGCAAAAGGATAAATCGCTGTCTTACCGCTGCCGCCGCTAACGAAAGCATAAACTTCACCGTCATAGTTGGGAAGCGATAGAGGATCGGCGAATACATCACCGGTGAAACCGTCGCCAGCGTTCACAAAGAACGCTTCAGAGTCGTTGTAGTGAGCTCTCTGCCGTTGCAGAGTAACCGAAGCGTTGACCATGAAGTTGTTGCTCATGCGCTTGCGCCCAATGATGTCAACTCCATCATAAGACTGATCATACCCTTCGAGTGTTGTCAGCAGCGCTCTTCCGTCATGTGCAAAACCCAAAACGCTGTAAGGAACTGTGAAGCTCCCGAGTGCGTTATTGATTTGTAACGGAGTTTGCGCAACAAAATCTTCCGGATCTAAAGGCGAGCCATCGAAGTCGCGAGGAACGATAGCTATCGTTCCATCGTAGTTACGATGGGTGTAGTTGACCGCGAAAGAGAAATCCTTGAAGAGTTCACGTTCGAAACCTGCA
>JBKKAT010000792.1:0-6154 GCA_046714535.1 Acidobacteriota bacterium
CGTTAAGGATGCTCAATACGTTCCGAACCTCGTTCAGGCAGTGAAGAAGGGTCTGAAAAGAATCGCTGAACGGAAATCCTTCTCCATTTCTCCCATGCCGCGAGCGGACCAGTTTGCGGTCGATGAGAATCTTCCTGACATCGTTTTTTATTTGAGCAGCGCAGGAAAGGTCCTTTACGCAAACCGTGCGATCAAAGAACTTCTTGGGATCCCGCAGAAAGACGTCGTGAATTGTCCTTTCGAAAATCTGATCCAACACGAAGATCACTGCAAAGATTTTCGTGAGTATCTGGCAGGCAAAGATTCGAATACCCAATTTCGCCGTCTTCTTACTTTGCGCGACGCGGCAGGAAACGGAAAGGATTTTGAGATCAACTTTGCCTTGCGGGAAGGAGATTTGATTTACGGAGTAGCAAGACAGGTCCAGGAAGAAAATTTACGCAAGACTCCTGTTGCCCGTTCACAATCTCAGGTTGAAACATCGCAGGAACTTCCAGTGAGAATCGGGCCGTATCGCGTTTTAACTCTGCTGGGGGCCGGAGCTATGGGGCGTGTTTACAAGGCGCTGGATGAACAACTGGAGCGCTATCTCGCGATCAAGATTGTGGGTAAAAAACTTGCTACGACAAAGGAATATCTGGATCGTTTTCACCGCGAAGCAAAACTGCTTGCCAGTCTGACTCATCCGAACATTGCTCTGATCTATTTTTTTGGGACACTCGAAGGGCTCCCTTATTTTTGCATGGAGTACATGCCTGGCGGTTCGCTGGAAAATTTGCTACGCGAAAATAAAACAATCGCTCCCGAAACGGCGGTTTCATACACGATGCAAGTTGCAATCGGTTTAAGCAAAGCTCTGGAAAAAGGTGTGGTGCATCTGGATGTAAAACCTTCCAACCTCATGTTGGCGGAAAATGATCGAATCAAAATCGTGGATTTTGGTCTTGCGCGCACGGTTCATCAGCTCCAGGATGTTCCGCACAGCATCATCGGGACTCCGCTTTACGTAGCGCCGGAACAAATTCGTGGCGGAATGGTCGATTTTCGTTGCGACATATTCTCACTTGGGATGACATTTTTCCAAATGCTTTATGGATTTGTTCCTCATGCCGCAACAAAAATCCAGGAAGTATTCCGTCGCAGGTTAAAAGAAGGGCTTCCGCCGATCGATCAATTGAATCCATCCGTGCCCCGGGGCCTTTACGAAATGATCCGGCGCATGACTCATTCTGATCCGGCAGAGCGCTACAGCAGTTATTCAGATTTGATTGCAGACCTGGAAGAAGCACGAAGAAATAAAGTGCTGGAATCGCCGGCAGCCGATATGTTACCGCCGGCAGGTTCTGCGGTTTACATGCGTGGATTGATCTACGATCGCCCCGTCGCAGAAATTCTGGGACACATTGCCTCCAGCAGAATTTCAGGAAAATTGACCCTGAGCTGGTTTGATCTTTGCAAAAATCTTCATTTCAAGAACGGGGAGATTGTAGCCGTAATGTCGAACCAGGAAGGGGAAAGTTTTGTAGATCTCCTGCTTCAGCAAAACCGGTTGGGTCCCGAGAAAGCACGGAAACTGGAAGCGGGGTCCTCCGACTTATTCTCCAACTATTCTTCGGCGATGCATGAATTGACGCAAGAAAGCAAAGAAAAGTTAAGCGGGGAGGTTGTGGATCTTGCCTGGCATATTTTGCAAGGCCTCTTCTCCTGGGTTGTGGGCGAATTTCTATTTGAAGAAGGGGATTTTCCTGCGCAAGGCTCCATGAAGATCAAAACTTCCGAAGTGTTATTGAGCGGTGTTCGTGGATGGATGGATTTCCCCACCATTCACCGGCGGCTCCATGGAGGTCATTGCTCCATCAGTCTCAATCCTGACTTTCAGAAGATTTTGCCGGTACTCTCTCTTGCTCCTGCCGATGCGTTCATCTTGTTCCGCTTTGAAAAAACAATTCTGTTTCGGGAACTGATGGACTTATCCGGAATTTCCGACAATGAATTCTTTCGTTTGATTTATGTCTTTTCGTGCGCGGGAATTGTTCAAATAGCAGAAGCAACTGAGACGCGTCCGCAGGTTCGGACACAGCGAAAAGTCCCGGCTGAGCAGAAGGTGGAAATACTGGAAAAAGCAGTTCCCGAGATCCCATTGCCCATTCGAGAAGAGCGCGTACCCAATGGGGAACCGCCCATCGTTGCTCAGCGTCCGCGGGTGACTCCACCGGTTGTGAAAGATTTGCCACTATATTATTACCGCTGTGCGATCAGCAGTTTTGACAGTAAGAATTACTGGGCGGCCGTTGAATATTGTAGAAAGGCGCTCGACCTCAGACAGGAAGCCAGAATTTACAGGCTGATGGGAAGAGCCCTCGCCACACATCCTGCCTTTCGGCGGGAAGCAATGGATGCTTTCAAAAAGGCCCTGGTAGAGGATCCACAAAGTTTCCTCATTGAACGAGATATAGCGGATCTCTATTTTTTAACAGATAGCTATGCGCTGGCGCGTTCCCGTTATCAAAATGTTCTGAAAAAGAAGCCGGAAGATCAGCATTCACAACAAAAGCTGAGAGAAATCGCAAAACTCAAGAAATGATTCACCACGGAGTCACAGAGATCACGAAGGGATCCATGAATGTTATTGTTCTCTCCGTGCTCTCCGTGACTCTGTGGTAAAAAAATACTGTGGAAAACACTGTACGGGTTCTGCTGGCTGAACAAGAAAGCGAAATTCTTTCACTTTTATCGCTTTCCCTTTTGGAAATCAAAGAGTGTGAGCTTCAAATTTGCACTCAGATGCAGGATCTTTTGAAAAGAGTCCGCGAATCAAAGCCCGGTTTGGTTTTGTTGAACGCAGCCAGCGAAACAGAATTCGTGTTATCCATCCTGCAAGAAATTCATCAAAGCGATCCGGGTATTTATGTGATCGTAAGCCTTCCGGAAAAATTCCAGCATTCGAGCGATACTTTGATGATCGCAGGCGCTCATGATTGCGTTGTAAAAGACCGGGTATACGTTCCCAACATCGTCAGTGCTGTGAAAAAAGCGTTGATTCGAATAGCGGAAAGAGAAGCTTTCGAAGTCCCGGTTTTAGCGCGTGCCCAGCGTTTTGCAATGGATGAGAATTTGCCGGATATTATTTTTTCACTGGATCTGGGCGGAAAAATCCTCTACGCAAATCAGGCCGTTTCTTCGCTTCTTGCTTATGAGCAGAAAGAAGTCGTCGGCACAAGTTTTTCAAACATACTCGCCGGAGAGGCGGCACGGCAGGCTTTTCACGAATATTTGCGCGCGATCGATCAGAATATCAGCCTTCGCGAAGTGTTGTTGCTGAAGGACCGGAACGGTCGTGAAAAGAATTTTGAAATCAATTTCACTTTGATGGAAGGGGAAATCATCTACGGAGTCGCGCGAAAACAGTTTGCGGCCGCAAGGGAAGAAGAGGAAGAAGAGGAAGAGATCCCGGCAGAAGCCATCCCGGCGAGATTAGGCCCTTACCGGATTGTGACACTGCTCGGCGCCGGAGCAATGGGTAGAGTCTATAAGGGATTCGATGAACAGCTCGAAAGGTTTGTTGCGATCAAAGTCATCAGCAAATCGCTTACAGAAAATGAAAAATACGTCGAACGCTTCAGACGCGAAGCAAAAATTCTTGCAAGCATTTCGCATCCCAATATTGCGTTGATTTACTATTTTGCCAGTCTGGAGGGACTTCCGTATTTTTGCATGGAATTCTTGCCAAACGGTTCGCTCGAAAGCCTGCTGCAAGCCAACAAGGCAATCGATCCCTCGGTTGCGCTTTCCTATGTCACCCAGGTCGCATCCGGACTGCGCGAAGCTCTATCCAAGAGCGTTCTTCACATGGATATCAAGCCCTCCAACCTGATGATTGCTGAAGATGGCCGGTTGAAGATCGTTGATTTTGGTCTTGCACAGACAAGCAGAGATATGCACGAACTCGAAAAAAACATCGTAGGCACTCCCGTTTATATTGCGCCCGAACAGATTATGGGCGGTGTTGCCGACTTCCGGATGGATATCTATTCACTCGGGATTACCTTTTTTGAAATGCTTTTCGGATTCGTTCCATTTTCAGGCGCCACAGTTCCTGATATTTTCCATGCGAAATTACGCGGAACTCTTCCGCCCCGTTCCGAGTTGAATCAATCAGTGCCGCAAAAACTGTACGACCTGGTGATCCGAATGATCGAACGCGATCCTCTAAACCGGATCAGCAACTATTCCGAGCTTCTGGAGGAATTGGAATCGGTTCGTAGAAGCGGAGTGCAAGTGGAAGCAATTCCTGAAATGGAAAAGCCGGAAACAAGCACGGTCACCATGAGAGGTCTCCTTTATGATCATCCATTGCCCGAAGTCCTGGGACAGATCGCGCAACAGCAACTGAATGGAAAACTCACAATCAACTGGGGACAACTTTTTAAGCAGCTTCATTTCAAGGAAGGGAAGCTTGTTGCGCTCCTTTCGAATCAAGAAGGCGAAGACTTTCTTGACCTTGTGATCTCGCGTTTACCGGCCGAAGCAAAAGTGATGCGTAAACTTCAAATCAGTCACTCCTCGGATTTGTACCAGGGATACTCTACCGTGGTGGCGAAACTTCCTTTGGACCTGCGCAGCAGACTTGCAGAAGATTTACAGTCGCATGCAAAAAAAATCATAGAAAATCTTTTTACCTGGATGACCGGAGAATTCATTTTTGAATCAGGCGAATTTCCGGGCCAATTGGATTTGGAAATCAGCCTGCACGATACAATTGCTCACGGAGTGCGGAAATGGCTGGATTACGAATTTATTAGAAGGAAATTGTTCGATGGCAATTGTTCGATCCGTCATGATCCGGACTTTATCCGGCATCTCCGGAACCTTAATCTGGCGCCTTCCGACCGGTTTTTATTGTTTCGTTTTGACGAGGAGATTGATTACAAAAAGCTTTATGAGATCTCCGGCATCCCGCAGGAAGAATTCGGCCGCCTGATTTATCTTTTCCGCTGTTTCGGACTGATCCATTTGCAGCCGACGGTAGGTGCAACGCCGCAAAAAGAACCGGGTGAGGTTTCCCCGCCTGCCCCGTCTTTTTCCTCCCAACCGGCGGTGCCTTCCGGGGACTTATGCACTTATTACACGCATTGCGCTATAAAAAGTTTTGAAGAAAAAAATTACTGGTCCTGCGTCGAATACTGCAGGAAAGCGCTCGATCACCGTCAGGACGCGAGCGTATACCGTTTGATGGGACGAGCCCTTGCCACGCACACGCCCTTGCGGCATGAGGCGGTGGAAGCCTACAAGAAAGCTCTGGCACTGGCCCCCGGCAATATTGGAATCGAGCGCGATCTGGCTGATCTGTATTTTGATAAGGGAGATATGGCCCACGCAAAGAGCAGATACGAATCCATACTTAAGATGAATCCCGCCGATCAGCACTCAGCAAAACGATTGCAAATAATCGCGGATCGTGATCGTAATCGTCATCGTAATCAATGATCACGATCGCAATCGACTAAAAGTTTGTCATTACGATTGCGATAAAGATCACGATCATGATTACGATCCAAGATTATTCAAATTGCTTCGAGGCTTTTGCGTTTCGTTTCTTCTCCCAGCAACGCCACAGCAATCGCGCCAACGATCACTACGGCAGCAAATTGAGCGAACACCGCCTGCTGCCCCAAACCGGCTGCGAGAATTTTTCCAACAATGACAGGGGCCAGAATGCCGCCGATTCGCCCCACCGCTGCGGCGGTGCCTGCGCCGGTGCCCCTCATGTCTGTGGGATAAAGTTCAGGCGTATACGTGTAAACAACTCCCCACGCACCGAGATTGAAAAAGGAAATCAAGCAACCATACAAAATAATTTCGGTGCCTGAAGTGGCTTTGCCAAACAAAAATGCGGCAATCGCGCATCCGATCAAAAAGGGAACCAGCGTCGCTTTTCTTCCGATCCGGTCGACCAGAAAGGCGGCGCAGAAGTATCCCGGGATTTGAGCCAGCGTAATGATCAGTACATAGCGGAAGGACTTGATCACTTCATGGCCACCTGCGACCAGAAGGGAGGGGAGCCAGGTGAAAATTCCGTAGTAGGAATAAACCATCGCGAACCACAAAATCCAAAGCATCAGCGTGCGCCTGAAAAATTTTCCTTGCCACAGGG
>JBKKAT010000793.1:0-8503 GCA_046714535.1 Acidobacteriota bacterium
GGAGAAGTGCGTTGTCACACACTGCGCCGCGGGTCCTTGCGCATCGAAACGGAAACAAGCGGTCTATCGCAACAGCAAATGCATCTGGATCCGGCTGTGACCCGATCGGGCAATTCTATTCTATTAGATGGAGAGCCGGTTGCGGAATCCGGTCAAGCGATCCATGGCGTTGCCATCGACATCGGAACAACCACGGTTGCCTTGCGATTGTACGATCTGGAAACCGGACATCTGAATGCCACGCAATCGTTTGAAAACCCGCAAAGATTCGGCGGTTCAGACATCATGGCGCGCATTCATTTTGACGGCGAGCATGGTGGACGCTTGTTGCAACGAACGTTGCTGGGTTATTTAACGCGTGCCATCACTTCCCTTCCGGTGGATCCAATGACGATCTATGAGATGACTGTTGTTGGCAATCCTACGATGCGCGATCTGTTCTTCGGTTTGAATGTTCAAACCATAGGCGTAATGCCGTATCAATCCACAACAGAAGCTGCTTTTCACGAAGGACGCGTTTCCACAACAAGTTTAAGTTTGGAAGCGCAAAGACTTCGATTACCGGTGCCACCGCGCGCTCGCATTTACGGACTTCCCTTGATAGGGAGCCATGTCGGAGCAGATGCAGCTGCCTGTTTGCTGGCAACAGGCATCGCAGAGAACGATGAGATCTACGCAATTCTGGATATCGGAACAAACACGGAAGCGATTTTGGGAAACCGGCATCGAATCATGGCTGCGTCCTGTCCTGCCGGCCCCGCATTCGAAGGGGGCGGCGTTGTCTTTGGAATGCCCGCGCTGGATGGCGCAATCGAACGGGTGCGTTTGGATGGAGATACGGTTCAAACGACGGTAATTCAGAATAGTGAACCTCTTGGAATCTGCGGATCCGGCCTTGTGGATCTGCTTTCCGAACTTTTGCGAACCGAACAAATGAATGAACAGGGCAGATTGGCCGACGAACGCGAAATCTTCATGGTGGATGCAGCGCACGAGATTTTTGTCGGTGAAGCTGATATCAACGAACTCGCCCAGGCAAAAGGAGCAAACGCTGCGGGATTGCGCGTCCTTGCCGAATCCTACGGAATTGAAATCGCTCAAATTGAACGTTTGTATTTGGCCGGCGGTTTTTCGCGGCATCTGGATATAGAAGCTTCCGTTCGGATCGGCTTGATTCCGGATCTTCCGCGCGATCGAATTCACAAGGTCGGGAATGCAGCACTCCAGGGGGCTGCAATCGCTCTGCTTTCGCGGAGGGAAAGACAGAAACTGGAAGAAACCGTAAAACGGATTGAGCACGTAAGACTGGAAACAAGCCCGAACTTCTTTGACTTTTTTGTCGAAGGATGCCAGTTCGAACCTTTTGGAAGGACGTCATAATGGTTGAAAGAGCATGTTCCTCCCCCTTATTAAGGGGGAGGTTAGGAGGGGGTTGAAATGCCTGAGGAAAAAATCCAACCCTCCTTTAGCTCCCCCCTTCATAAGGGGGGAGAATCCGTAGCCAATCTACAGATTCTTCCAACTTCTGGATCTGAACTTTCAACCGCGGTTTCGATGGAGGAATACAAACGACTTCTAGGTCTGCCCCGCTCGCGTGAACTGGAAGGCGACTTACTCGACCGCGCCCAAAAGGCTCGCGAATGGTATGCAAATCATGGTGATCCGTTTGTTGCTTGCAGAACAATCGAACTCAACAACATTTCTTCTCCTGTGGTTCGTTTGTCTGAAGGAACGGAACTCACATCCGTGCAGTTGTCGGAACGACTTCGGACTGGTGAAGCACATGCGCTTGTGGTGCTGGCGGCGACCGCAGGCACCGCAGTGGCCAATGAAGTTGCAACGCATTGGGCGCAGGATCGTCCGGATGAAGCATTCTTTCTCGACCGCTTTGCTGTTGGCGTCACGGAACACTTAATCCAGTGGTCCTCAGCATTTTTGTGCCGTGCCAGCGAACCATCGAACGAAACGTTGCTGCCACATTTATCACCGGGCTGCGGACACTGGGATCTTGTGGATCAACACCGGTTGATGGCTCTCATGACCAATGATGCGCGATTGGGTCCGATAGAATTGCTCCCCTCCGGAGCGCTTCATCCGCAGCATTCGATCCTCGCAGCGCTCGGAGTCACACATCGAAAATTTTCCGCAACCCCCAGAGACATTTGCCGGTCCTGCGACCTTGATCCGTGCGCCTTCCGCCGCGCACCATTTAACAAAAGCTAACGAAGAAAACAAAGAGTTTTTCTTCGTTCTCTTCGTTGGCTTCTGTTAAAAATATGCTTATACTAAACAATCCAAAATTATGAAAGCAAAAGTTGCCGTGCTGCGAACGAGGCCCGAGAGCGCAATTGAAGATCATGAACGCGTGATGGAACTGGCGGATTACCGCCAGTATCTGGATCCGAGTGCTCCCACCATATTAAAAGACAATATTTCGTGGCACTTCCCTTTTCCGAGCGCCAACACAACGCCATGGCAGCTCGAGGGGACGATCGTTGCGCTGAAAAATGCAGGCTATAAAGACCTCTCTTGCGTGCAGAACCGAACTGTCGTCACCAACGCTTTTAAGGGCACCGATCTGAACAATTACTGGCCCATCTGCAAAGAACATAATATCCCCGTCCTGTTCAATTTCCGTATACAGGACATGCGGTGGATAGAATACAAACCCAAAGCGCCGATGCTCGTGCTCAACAAGATTTACCACGACCACATTCGGATTCCGGATTTTTTCTTCGGCAAGAATATTCTTCATCTGCCTACCGTGAAAACGCACATTTACACCAACACAACGGGAGCGATGAAGAATGCGTTCGGTGGATTGCTGAACGAGAAAAGACACTACACTCACAGCGTTATCCATGAAACGCTCGTGGATCTTCTGCGCATTCAAAAGGAAATTCATTCAGGAATATTCGCAGTCATGGACGGCACTACAGCGGGCAACGGAGCGGGCCCGCGCATCATGGATCCCGTTCAGAAAGATGTCATTCTTGCTTCCGGTGATCAGGTGGCCATCGATGCAGTCGCCGCAAAAATGATGGGATTCGATCCGATGTCGATTCCTTATATTCGCATTGCCCACGATGCAAAACTGGGCGTTGGTGATCCGCGCGAAATCGAAATCACAGGACACCCGGACGTTGCCAATGAGAGCTGGGGATTTCGCGTCACCAAAACCTTTCATAGTTTTCTCGGATGGCTCGCCTGGTATGGCCCGACAAAGATTTTCCAGAAATTGATCTTCCACACTCCCATCGTGCATTTTCCGAATCTCGTTTCTGAAACCTACCATGATTACTATCGTTGGACCTTCAAAGAAAAGAAAATCTTTGAACGATGGCGAAAAGAATCGCCCTGGGGACAACTCTTCGCGCAGTATCAGAAAGAAGGTTGCCTGGTGAAAGAAAGGGCTCAAGAGGCTCAAGGGGCTTAAGAGGCTCAAGGGCTCAAGAGAGTATAATCTCAGAAGCATGTGCGGAATTGCCGGCATCTTCTTTTTCCAACCTCAAGTTTTTCCGGAAACTCCCCTGCGCAGGATGGTTGCGGCACTGTCCCATCGTGGTCCGGATGACGAAGGTTTCTTTTTTGGCAAACAAGCTGCACTTGGACATCGCCGTTTAAGCATCATCGATCTCAGCGCTGCTGCATCACAACCAATGTGCGAGGAGTCCCGGCGATTTGGCCTCATTTTTAGCGGCGAAATCCACAATTTCCGCGAATTGCGTAAAGACCTTCTGCCCTCAACTCCCTTCTTCTCCCATTCCGATACGGAGGTCATTCTTCGATTGTTCCAAGTACACCAGGAGAAAACCTGGCCTTTGTTAAACGGAATGTTTGCGGTCGCCATTTTGGATGAACAAAACCAGGAACTCTTTCTTGCCCGCGATCACGCTGGAATCAAACCGCTTTACTTTTATCAAGATCACGAAAAATTTCTCTTTGCCTCTGAACCGGGGGCGTTACTCGCTTCACAATTGGTTCCGTCTGATATCGATGAGAATGCGCTCTCTCTGTATCTACAGCTGGGCTATTTCCCTGCTCCCTTCACACCCTATTCGAAAATACGAAAACTGAGCGCAGGATCCTGCGTGCGCGTGTCATCCAAAGGAGTTGAGATAGATTCCTATTGGAAAATTCCAACGGAAATACATGTTCCGAAAAATCCTGAACAGGAGCTGGAGAGGTTGCTTCTGAACTCAGTAGAACAACAAATGATCAGTGATGTTCCACTCGGCGCATTTCTCAGTGGCGGAATTGACTCAAGCTTGATCGTGGCCTTGATGAGCCGCATCGCTGGCAGGCGCATTCAAACATTCACCGCAGGCTTTTCGGGAATGGGTTACTACGATGAAAGACCTCACGCCGAAAAAATAGCAAAATTATTCGACGCAGAGCATCATGATTTCGTGGTTTCCGAACCGCTGGAAGAAGTGGTTACCCGGCTGGTTTCCGTTTTTGGTGAGCCATTCGCGGACTCATCCGCCGTTCCAACTTTCGGACTCGCAAGACTCGCGTCCAAACATTTGAAAGTTGCATTATCGGGAACGGGAGGCGACGAAATTTTTGGCGGTTATCGAAAGTACATGGCCGCACACTGGGCCACGGCCTACACGTCGCTCCCGGCCCCCGTTCGGCAAACGATACGCAAAACGGTCGGTTTACTGCCGGCATCGCGCCGCTCGCTGTGGGAGGAGCGAGCTCTGTTGTTGCAACGATTTTCCGATCTATCTCCGCAAATTCCGCCCAACTTGCAACTGAATGCAGTATTTACTCTGGAAGAAATCAGAAACCTGACTGGCAAGGAACCTGTGCCGGTAGGTACTCTTTTTTCCGTCTCCACCGGAACCATTGTAGAAAACATGATGCGATTCGACTACGACTTCTATCTTCCGGAAGATCTTCTACTGAAAGAAGACCGCTGCACAATGGCGTTCGGTCTGGAATCGCGAGTGCCATATCTGCATCGCGATTTAATTGAGTTCATGACGCGATTGCCGGTGAAGTACAAGGTTTCGCCAACTTCCACCAAGAGGTTGTTTAAGAAAGTTGCCGCAAAATATCTTCCCTCCTGGATTCTGACCCAACCGAAACATGGATTCGGATCGCCGGCCTGCGAATGGATTCGCGGTGAGCTCAAACCATTGGCGGAACGGGCCGTGTTGAAGTCACACTTCTTCCCCGAAAGCGCATTGTTGCGGCAGAAGTGGCAAGAACATCAGCAAGGAGCGCACGACCATAGCAAATCTTTGTGGGCTGTGTTGATGCTGGAGTTGTGGGGTTCTTGAGCCTCTTAAACCTCTTGAGCCTCTTGAGCTTTTAGTTATCACGGGGAACATTCATCATCCTTTGCAAGGCCAGCAAAGCACCCTGAGCAACATCCGGATCCACTTTGATCTCGAACACTTCTTCTTCCAGGGAGCGAAGCACCATAGGCAAATCGTTCATCTTCATGTACGGGCAGTGGAGACGGCATCCGATGCACCCATCGGCCACAATGAACTCGCGGTCCGGATATCTTTGTTTCAATTGATGAATGATTCCGTTTTCCGTAGCAATCAGGAATGTTTTGGCATGCGGATATTTTTCAACTACGTTCATCATGCCGGAAGTAGAACAAATCTCATCTGCCAGCGCTAAAACGTCTTCGCGACATTCGGGATGAGCAACGACAATCGCTTCCGGATGCTCACCCAGCGTTTTCTTGACGTTCGCGCCACGCAAGACGTCATGAGTCGGACAGGCACCATCATAAACAACAATCTCTTTTTCCGGTACATGGCGCCTGACCCAATTGCCCAGATTCCGGTCGGGAGTAAAAAGGATCTTGTTGTTCGGAACATGACGCACCACGGAGATCGCATTAGCGGAAGTGCAGCAATAATCCGATAGTGCTTTCACCTCTGCGCTGGAATTCACGTAGGTAACGACGGTGTGATCCGGATAACGTTCTTTCCAATCCAGTAGCGATTCAGGCGTGATGGAGTCGGCTAGAGAACATCCCGCGGATAGATTTGGTAAGAATACCCGTTTTTCAGGATTCAAAATCTTTGCGGATTCCGCCATAAAATGAACACCGCAGAATATGATTTTTTCGGCGTTTGTCTTTGCGGCTTCCAGTGACAAACCGAGTGAATCTCCCACAAAGTCAGCAACGTCCTGCACCTCGGGCAACTGATAGTTATGAGCAAGGATGATCTCATTCTTTGCCTTCGCCATCTTGCGAATTTCCTCGTTCAAGGTCGGTATGCTTTTAACGGATTGCATGGTGATCATGGTATTAACGCTCCTCCACTTTCGCGCCCTTCAGCGGACGAATTTGATCTGTTCCCCCCGGAAAAATCCGCCAAAACTCCTTGCGGATCAGACCCGTAATCATGCGACTCTTATTCCATCCGTGGTACCGGGCTATTGCGTCCAACATCTGCATTTCCCTGTCGGTCGCCGAAAATGTTCTTACCTTGCGTCTAATCATTTCTTATATAAGTCTTATATATGAACACTATAATTATATTGATTTTAGACTGCATGTCAATGGCAAGCGAAGGCGTTTTAGTTTAATATACAGGACACCGTAATTACGGAACTCATCTAGGAAGGAAAGAATGAAGAAAATCTCAATAGCAGTTATGCTCATTGCCTCGCTGTTTTGCGCGGGTCTATACGCGGAACAAAAAGCGGCGCAAACACAACCGCAGACCGCGCCTGCAATGAGTGATAAGGAAAAAACAAGTTACAGCATCGGCCTGAACATTGGACTGAATCTACATGAACAAGAGGTTCAAATTGACGTCCCCTCCCTAACGAAAGGGATTCAGGATGGACTGGGTAACGCCAAACCTGCTCTTAGCGAAGCAGACATCCGGGCAACTCTGGTGACTTTGCAAAAGGAAGTCGCTGAAAGGCAGGACGCAAAGAAAAAAACGATGGCCGAAAAGAATATCAAGGAGGGAGATTCACTTCTAACTGCAAACAAGACGAAGGAAGGGGTGGTCGCACTCCCGAGTGGCTTGCAGTACAAAGTGATTACGCAAGGGAAAGGTCCGAAACCGACCGCCAGCGACACTGTGGTGACACACTACAAAGGAACTTTTATCGACGGCAAACAATTTGATAGCTCCTACGATCGAGGCGAGCCGGCAACTTTCACCGTAAATGGAGTGATTCCAGGATGGACGGAAGCCCTTCAACTCATGCCGGTCGGATCGAAATGGCAACTCTGGGTACCCTCCCAATTGGCTTACGGGGAAAATGGTTTTCAAAATGTGATTCCACCGAATGCTGCTCTGCTGTTTGAAATTGAATTGATCTCGATCCAGCCAAAAAAAGCAGAAGCAGAACCCAAGAAGAACTAGTCACAAAATTTCTGGTAAAATATTTAACGCAAAGACGCAAAGCGGTAACGCTGCAACCGCATGTGTAAGAAGGAGGATCGGGAGATGATGGGGATAAGGAGATAGTTTTATTTTTTTCATCTCCACATCTGGAATATCTCCCCATCTCCCTTCTTACACGCAGCTAGTTGCGCGTTTGGAGTAAAAACAAGAATTGGACGTATAGTAATGCAAAAACGCAAAGAAAAGAAAATTCCAGCTTTGCGTCCTGGCGTTCTTTGCGTTAAAGTTTTCTGAGTGCCGGAGTGGCGGAACTGGCAGACGCACGGGACTCAAAATCCCGCGGTGTTCACTCACCGTGTCGGTTCGACTCCGACCTCCGGCACCATTCTTTGTCTGTCGCTCACCGGTTTGTTGACAAGAAGGGTATCGAGCATGAATAACAAAAAACGCGGCGGTGGTAAAGATTTTCCGATTGTCGGCATCGGAGCTTCAGCCGGGGGGCTCGATGCTTTTAAGCGCTTAATCAAGGCGTTACCCGATGATACGGGAATGGCTTTTGTGCTAATCCAGCATCTGGATCCGAGCCATGAGAGTTCTCTTACGAAGATCATTTCCGCGGCCACGAAGCTGGCAGTTATCCAGGCTGGTCAAGGAATGGTTCTGGAGCCGAACCGCATTTACGTGATGCCTTCCAATGCAGACATCAGTTTGACCGGTCACAAGATTCGTCTCACTCGTCGCTCGAACAAAGTACCGCATCTCCCCATCGATTCCTTTTTTCATTCCCTGGCCGAAAAGCATGGAGCCAACGCGATAGGAATTATTTTGTCCGGCACGGCTTCCGATGGCACCATGGGCTTAAAAAAAATTAAGAGCGAAGGGGGTATTACGTTTGCGCAGGATGAAGTCAGCGCTAAGTATCCGGGAATGCCGAGAAGCGCGGCGCAAGCCGGAGCGGCCGATTTTATTTTGCCTCCGGAAAAGATTGCAGCGCACCTTGTGAAAGTCGCATACCAACGCAAGCGGGCACGACCTCTTAAAAAGGTCTCACGCAAACCCGCCGAACCTGACTTTACTGAAATTCGGGACATTCTGCATCAAGCAACCGGCGTAGATTTTGGAGATTACAGAACCGGCACAATTGAGCGGCGCATTCACCGAAGGAT
>JBKKAT010000794.1:0-2779 GCA_046714535.1 Acidobacteriota bacterium
CTGGTAATATAGCGGACGTTCGTAAGGTCAAGTAGCATGTACCGGATCCCCTCAGCATGAGCCAGGCGTACCTGATTCTCCAATTCTTGTTGCGATTTCATATCGAGATCACCTTTCAACTGGAGAACTGTTACCGGAACTTTACCATCCGTTCGTAAAGAAGTTGCTATTTCCATTGATTCTATTTTACGACACTCCGCCCGCGTTTGTAAGTTGCAAACTTCAGCAGGGATAGGTACTTCCGAGTCTGTAGGCTCTCCCTAGGTCTTTATCAAACTACCTTGCAAGACTGCTTTTCGATCCCATATTTGAGGGGAACCCGTTTTTAGGTACAAAAGCTGAGTGTTGGGTGATCGTATGCCTGTCAAATCCAAGAAAAAGATTGTTTTTATTGTGCTTGGAATTGTATTTCTTCTTGTGATCCTGCTCTATGATTTTTCATCGGAGAAGGCTTTGGAGACGGAGCTTCAGTCAAAGTATGCCGTAGGCGATCCCCAATTTATTATCTCGGTGAATAATCTTCTTGGCCCGGAATTACGTCCGGGGAATCGGACCACCACTTTGCTGAATGGAAACACTTATCCTTCCATGCTGGAAGCAATTCGATCAGCAAAGAAAACCATTACTTTTGAAACATACATTTACTGGTCCGGCCAGGTTGGAAAACAATTTTCAGATGCGCTTTCAGAAAGAGCACGAAACGGAGTGCGGATTCATTTGATGGTGGATTGGCTCGGGAGCCAGAAAATGGAAGAAGAGCTACTTAAGCAGATGACGGATGCCGGGGTCCAGGTGATCAGGTACAATCCCGATCAGTGGTACACCATCGCAAAACTGAATAATAGAACTCACAGAAAGATCCTTGTTGTGGATGGAAAAATCGGCTTTACTGGAGGTCTTGGAGTTGCGGATCATTGGTTGGGGAATGCTGATTCCCCGGACCATTGGCGAGACACACATTTTCGCTTTGAAGGGCCAGCCGTTTCACAATTGCAATCTGCGTTTGTTGATAACTGGCTGGAAAGCGAGGGAATCCTACTCCATGGAGAGGATTATTTTCCTCCTTCAGAGCCCGTAGGCGAGGAACTGGCACAAGTCATCAAGAGCTCGCCTGTTGACGGAAGTGAAGTTACACGGCTCCTTTACCTGCTCTCGATCGCATCCGCCCGCCGAAGCATTCTATTGGCAAATGCATATTTTGTACCGGATGAATTGGCTATTCAACATTTTGTGTCCGCTGCCAAACGTGGTGTAAAAATTCAGATTATTACACCGGGAGAGATTACAGATACAACTTTCGTCCGCCAGGCATCGCGATCTCTGTGGGGAGATCTGTTAAAGGCAGGTGTTGAAATCTACGAATATCAGCCGACAATGTTTCATGTAAAGTCCATGGTTGTCGATGAGATCTGGTCTTCCGTAGGTTCTACAAATTTTGATAACAGGTCATTCCGTCTTCACGATGAAGCGAACTTGAATATTTTAGATGCTAATTTCGCTGCAGAACAGGTGAAGGTGTTTCAAGAGGATTTGAAGAAATCAAAACGGATCACGTATGATCAATGGAAGAAGCGGTCGATGAAGGACAAGTTCACCGATTGGCTTGCCGGACTTTTGAAGCATCAACTGTAATAAGGAATCTCTTTCAAGACTAAAAGAGCGGACGGAAACCAGACTGATCCGTCCCGGTTCCCGACCGCCCGCTTTTCTACTGAGTAGATGAAACTGATTATCTGGAAATCTTTAAACGATTCCGGACGTCCTTTACGCCGTCGACTGTCTTTGCAAGGGTCAGGGCCTGAGTCAATTCCTTTCTCGTTGCAACAGTTCCGCTCAACGTAACAATGCCATTTTCAGTATCCACATCGATATTGGAAGCCTTCACCAGATCGTCCACCGCGAATTTCGCTTTCACGGCAGTTGTGATTCCCGCATCTTTCAGATCGGAACCCGCTTCCTGAACTCCTTCCTTGATGTCTTGACCAACTTCTTTTGTTTTTTCACCGATGTTTGAGTCGGCAACGTCATCACCGGCTTTATCAGCATCTTTCTTCGCTTCGTCTGCTATGCCCTTTGCGTCATCCTTGAATTCTTCGGTATCCTTGCGGGCCTCTTCCGAAGCGGTTGTGTTTTCTTCACGAGCATCTTCACGCGCTTCAACGCGATCTTCGGCAGCTTCTTTTTTTGCATCCTTGCAGCCCTGGAACGCAAATGCTGCTACAAACAGGGCCAGAATCAAAATTAAATGCTTCTTCATATCACACACTCCTGATTTTATTTCATCAGGAACGATACGTGGGCTTTGCAAAAAGGTCAGGCGAAAATTTCTCGCTGTTCTGTCACATCCGCAATGACGTCCGCCGGATTGTTCGAGCGACTCGACCTCGCCATCCGCAAGAATACGATCGTTTTGCAGACGAAGTTACGATAGCCTTCCTGTCGATCCACCGACAGAATCCCGCGCCTGAGTTTCTTACATTACTTCATAGAAATCGAATGAGGTGAACAAATGGCAAAAGTAACTTTGAGCGTATGCGATGTGAAGCCGTGCAATTTGATGGCAGACCGGGACTTTCAATTCAACGGTCATACAATTCATGTGTGCGGAGAAGGCTGCTTCGTAAAATACTGGAGCCGCGAATATCAACGGTGGAAGGAGACTCCCTATGATTTGCAAGCGAGTCAAAACGCGACGGCTGAGGCCTCCTATCCTGACAAGGCGTTGCGCCTGGTAAGAAATTGAGGGATCTGACTAAGGAACCCTCGGTCTGATTCAGAG
>JBKKAT010000795.1:0-9907 GCA_046714535.1 Acidobacteriota bacterium
CATGCATCCGGAAGTCCTGTTGTTGGATGAGCCGCTCGGTGCCCTGGATATGAAGCTACGGAAAGAAATGCAGGTGGAGCTGAAGAACCTTCAGGAACAGCTGAAGATCACATTTATTTTCGTAACGCACGATCAGGAAGAAGCGCTGGTGATGTCCGACCGAATTGCCGTAATGAATCACGGACAAATTGAGCAGGTGGGCAAAAGTTGCAGCGAAATCTATGAGCATCCGCGCACAGAATTCGTTGCACATTTTATCGGAGCTACGAATATATTCGAAGGAGCGCTGAATGGTGGTGAGATGAAGCTGCCGGATGGCCGTTCTTTTTCCATAGAAAACAAGCATGAGAAGGGAGAAATCCGATTCACGGTCCGTCCGGAAAAGATGGTTCTTAGCGCTCAGGATATTGAGGGAAGGGTTTGCGTGCCGGTGACCGTTGTGGATGAGATTTTTCAAGGGACCAATACGAGCTGGGTGGTCGACTATCATGGGAAAAAATACACAGTCGTTGAACAGAACAGCAAGGTCGTTGAGGAAGCAGGTAGATTTTCGCGCGGCGACCAGGCGGTGCTGTCGTGGAACCCGAAACATACTGTCCTTCTGGAGAAATAAGTGAGTCTTTTCTTAACAGAAGATAACGAAGAGAACAAAGAATAAAAATCTTTGTTTCCTTTGTTAGCTTCTGTTAAAAAAATGGACGTATTGATTCGAGCGTTTCAACGATTTCCGGCGCTGCGTCCCTATGCTCTCATGTTTTTAGCGCTGACGATTCTCACCATCTTTTTCTTTTTTCCCTTGCTCATCATGCTCCTCTACAGTTTTGCGCAAAAGGGAACGTACGGCCTCATCAAACCAATCGACGATTGGGGACAATACCTTGCTTCCTTTGAATGGTTATCGAACTATTGGCGATCACTCGATGCGATTTACATTGAGATTTACGCGCGCTCATTATGGATGGCGATCCTTACGACCCTCCTGTGCTTGCTCATCGGATATCCAATCGCTTATTACATTTCACTGAAGGTAAAACCTTCCTGGAAAAATACGCTTCTCACTCTGGTGGTTGTCCCCTTCTGGACCTCTTTCCTGATCCGCACTTACGCGTGGATCGTCATTCTCCGCAGCGAAGGACTGATCAATCATGGATTGATGGGATTGGGCCTGATCGACTCGCCGATTGAAACGCTTTTATATTCTGAGTTCGCCGTAATGCTCGGACTGGTTTATGGCGAACTTCCTTTCATGATTCTTCCCTTATACGCCTCGATAGAAAAACTGGACACGGCACTGCTGGAAGCAGCAAGCGATCTCGGAGCCAATGCATTCTGGACGTTTCTCAAAGTGACCATTCCAGCCACTTTGCCTGGCATACTTGCCGGAATTATTCTGGTTTTCATTCCCACCATCGGCGCATTTATTACACCGGACCTTCTGGGAGGCGCAAAAAGCATCCTTGTCGGCAATCTCATCCAGAATCAATTCATGATTGCGCGGGATAAACCATTCGGTTCTGCCATCTGTTTTGGCCTTGCCGCGTTTGTCATGGTGCTGCTACTGTTTTACGCGCGTTATTCAACGCGCAAAGAAAAAGCCATTTTTGTATGAAAACTCGAAAGCTCTCCCGATGGTTCCTGTTAACCGAGTCCAGTTTTGTCTACCTTTTTCTGTATGCGCCCATCGTGATTCTTGTCATTTATTCTTTTAACAGCTCCCGTTACGCGATCTGGGAAGGTTTTAGCTGGAAGTGGTATGAGATTCTGCTTCGGGACCAGTTGATGCTGCGTTCTTTGAAGAACACTCTCATTGTAGCCCTGGCAGCAACCATAGTGTCCACAGTGATTGGAACGATCGCGGCTCTTGGCATGCAGCGTTTTGAGTTCCGCGGCAAAGGAGTTCTGGATGGGCTCTTTTATCTTCCCGTAATTATTCCTGAGATCGTCATGGCTGCCTCTCTCGTTATCTTTTTCGGATTCATCCAATTCAAGCTGGGGCTCACCACCGTGATCCTCGCTCACATCGCATTCTGCATGTCCTATGTCATCATAGTGGTTAGAGCGCGGCTCGAAGGATTCGATCGAACGCTGGAAGAAGCGTCGATGGATTTGGGCGCCAACGAATTTCAAACGTTTTTCAGGGTCACGCTCCCCGTGATTGCGCCCGGAATTATTTCCGGAGCACTGCTGGCGTTTACAATTTCCATCGACGACTACATTATTACTTCTTTTGTAGCGGGAGTCGGATCGACCACTCTGCCGTTGCAGATTTATTCGATGGTGAAAACAAAAGTGACTCCGGAAATCAACGCGATTTCGACTCTATTATTAGTACCAACGATTCTACTGATCGTAATATCGGATCGGTTGCAAAGAGAAAAGAAATGATCAAAAACTACTGCATATTGCATATTGAAAATTGCATAAAACATTGGAGACGTGCATTCTTTTTTGCAATATCCAATATGCAATTTGCAATAATCCTACTGTTGCTTCTGCTTATCGGTTGCGGCGGCAAAGAAACCAAAGAAGAGAAAAAACAATTCAATCTCTACATCTGGTCCCAATACATTTCAGATGAAACCATTAAGAAGTTTGAAACGCAGACAGGCATTCAAGTCCGGTATGATACGTACGATTCCAATGAAGCGCTGCTGGAAAAACTGCAATCGGGCGTCACGGAATATGATCTGGTTGTGCCCTCCGATTATATGGCGCGGATTCTGATCCATCAGGGACTCTTACAAGAGTTGGATCATTCGAAGCTGCCCGGAATTGCGAATCTGAGCAGCAGATTCAGGAATTTACCCTTTAACAAAGACAATAAGCACACAATCCCCTTTCTCTGGGGAACAACCGGGATCGGATATAACAAAACGAAAGTCACTGAACCGGTAGATTCCTGGGCAATTTTATGGAATCCGAAATACAAAGATCGCATTTCATTGCTGGATGATCCGCGTGAAGTATTTGGCGCAGCATTGAAATGGAAAGGACATTCGGTCAATTCAAAGAATCAAAAAGAACTGGAAGAAGCCCGGGATTTATTACTCCAATTGAAGCCACTCGTGAAAACTTTTACCAGTGGAAGTTTTGATGAAGTGTTGCTCAGTGGCGATGTATGGCTTTCGCATGGGTGGAGCGGCCAGCTCGCTAAGGCAGTCGATCAAAACAAGGATCTTGCATACGTCGTGCCCAAAGAGGGGTCAACGATGTGGGTCGATAACATGGCGATTCCAAAGGGAGCGCAGCACATCGAAGAAGCCTATGCTTTCATCAATTTTTGTTTAACCCCGGAGATTGCCGGAGAGATCACGAACTTTTCCGGTTATTCCAGTCCCAATGAAGCGGCCGCTAAATTCATTAAACCGGAGATACTGAAGGATCCGGCTCGTTATCCGGATGAAAAAACGCTTGCCAGCTGCGAATTCCTGGAAGATCTGGGAGAAACCAGCACGCTTCTGGATCGTTACTGGACTGAAATCAAATCACGATAATCTCAAAACCCGGGAGGGCGGGCTTCGGTGCCCGCCGATTAGTATGCATAAATATGGCGGGCACGGAGGCCCGCCCTCCGCATAAAAAAGAGAGGCAATTATGTATAAACATTGGATCGATGGGAAACATGTAGAGAGCGAATCAGGCCAAACTTTTCCCGTAATCAACCCGGCCACTGAAGAAGTGGTGGATCATGCGCCTCGCGGAAATGCAACGGACGCGGATCGGGCAGTGCAAGCAGCATGGAAAGCGTTTCATGAATGGAAAGGGGCTCCGGGACTGGAACGCGCAGAAATGATGCATGAGTTCGCGCGCCGTTTGCGCGCGAAAAGGGATGAGATCGGGAAATTATTGACGCTGGAAGGCGGAAAACCGCTCATCGAAAACATGGATGAAATTGAATGGGTCGCAGCCTGTTTTGATTATTATGCGGAAATTGGTCGAGATTCCAAAGGAAAAGTTATCTCACCAGTTTTCCGGCACCAGATCAATTTCACTATCAAAGAACCCTACGGAGTGGTTGTTTGCATCGTCCCCTGGAACTATCCACTTTTACTGATGAGCTGGAAAGTCGCGGCCGCTTTGGTCGCAGGCAACACTGTAGTCATCAAGCCTTCCGAACACACACCTCTATCGACGCTTGCGCTTGCAGAAATGTTTGAACCATTCCCACCGGGAGTGGTCAACATAGTCAGTGGGTATGGTCCGGAGGCCGGTGAACCTCTTGTGAAACATCCGCGAGTAAGCAAAATCGCTTTTACGGGTGGAGTTCAAACCGGAAGAAAAATCGCTGTACAAGCAGCAGAGAATCTGAAGAAAGTTTCTCTGGAGCTGAGCGGCAATGATCCACTAATCGTCTGTGATGATGTGGACCTCGACGTTGCCGTAAATGGCGCGGCCTGGGCTTGCTACCTGAACATGGGGCAGGTCTGCACTTCCGTTGAACGAATCTATGTGTTCAAGAGTGTCGCTGACAAATTTCTGGAAAAGTTCGTCGCCTTTGCAAAGTCTTTGCGAATTGGAAATCCCATGGGTCCGGACGTAGATCTTGGCCCGATGATCAACGAAAATCAACGTCAAAAAGTGGAAAAAAAACTGGATCTTGCTCTCAAACAAGGGGCTTCTCTTCTAACCGGCGGAAAAAGACCGGAGCAGTTTGATCGTGGTTTTTACTATCAGCCGACGGTCATCACGGATGTGAATCATGATATGGAAATTATGAAGACGGAAACCTTCGGACCGATCGCTCCCATCATGGCTGTGAGTGGAATTGAAGAAGCGGTTAGGCTTGCGGATGATTCGGAATTTGGGCTCGGCGCAAACATCTTCACAAACAATATGGAATACGCGATGTATGCGATGGAAAATATCCGGGCCGGCACATTCTGGATTAACGATCCATTAACAGACAATGACGCGGGACCCTTCGGGGGAATGCGAATGAGCGGCATGAATCGCGAACTGGGCACTGACGGCCTCGAAAACTTCCGCGACGTGAAACACGTCCACATAGAATACAAGATCGAGCCCAAGTCCTACTGGTACCCTTATAAGTGGTCTAAATCCTGATGCTTGCAGGTAATCGAGCATGAGCAAGATCAAGAGCATGAATATGCTATAATCGAAGGCGCTGGAAAAGGAATGAACGAATCGGTTCGATAGCGTCCAGCGTCACGCCTCCGACGCGTCGCTGAGACGCACCAAACCAAAGAGATCAAACATGGCGAAATCTATTCAATTAAAGACCTCTGTCCCTGGCCCCAGGTCTCTTGCCTTGCTCGAACGCCGTCAGATGAGCGTTCCGCGAGGAGTTTACAACGCGACTCCGATTTTTGCAGAGCGCGCCGAAGGAGCACTCCTTTTCGATGTGGACGGGAATACCTTGCTGGATTTTGCCGGTGGTATCGGGACGATGAACGTCGGACATAGCAATCCGGATGTTGTTACCGCAGCTTCTGAACAACTGCAACGGTTCACACATACCTGTTTCAGTGTTGCGATGTATGAAAGCTATATTGCTCTTGCCGAAAAACTCAACCAGATTACACCTGGAGCTTTTCAGAAGAAGACAATGCTTGTAAACAGCGGGGCCGAGGCAGTTGAGAATGCTGTAAAGATTGCCCGCCATCATTCAAAGCGGTCGGCCGTTGTGGTTTTCGAACATGCTTTTCACGGACGAACATTATTGACGATGAGTCTGACCAGCAAAGTAAAACCGTATAAATTCGGTTTTGGTCCGTTTGCTTCCGAAGTTTACCGGCTCCCTTATCCATACTCCTTCCGCCATGACATTTCTGAGCAGATCCAAAACCTGGAAGAATTTTTCAACAGTCATATTGCAGCGGAAAACGTGGCTTGTATTGTGATGGAGCTGGTGTTGGGAGAAGGCGGTTTCGCAGTAGCGCCTAAAGAATACGTCCAGACTCTTACGGAGATTTGTCGAAAAAACAATATTCTGCTCGTCATTGATGAAATACAGACCGGTTTCTGCCGGACAGGAAAAATGTTTGCTTGCGAATACTACAATCTCGACCCAGATTTGATCGTATTGGCAAAATCAATGGCTGGTGGATTGCCCCTAAGTTCTGTGACCGGAAGAAGCGAGATCATGGATAGCGCGCAAATCGGAGGTTTGGGTGGAACTTTCTCCGGCAATCCCGTGAGCTGCGCGGCCGCTCTGGCTGCCATTCAGTTCATGGAAAGAGAAGGTCTGGCCGAGCGCGCGAATAAAATCGGAGAGACGGTCCGCAGAAGATTCGAGCAATTTTATGACAGGCACCCGGCCATCGGAGAAGTTCGCGGTCTGGGCGCCATGATGGCTCTCGAGATTGTCAAAGACAGAAACACAAAGGAACCGGACAAGGAAAAAGTACAGGCAGTGACAACCCGCTGTTATCAAAATGGCTTGATCCTTTTGTCCGCGGGCACGCATGGAAATTGTCTACGGACCCTCATGCCGCTCGTCATCACAGACGAACAATTAAGTGAAGGATTGGATGTGATCGATCATGCTTTTTAGAAAAAGCTTACCTCCATTCTGGGCCGGTGATTTGTAAAGGTCTACCCGAAGACTTGTAGACGCGCGATAGGAAGACCCAATACTACCCTGAATGGAGAAAGATCATGAATGAAAAAGAAGTCCTTTTAGAATCCCAAAAATGGTTAGACATCATTTCGAGCCACAACCTGTCTGACTCACAGAGAGAGCAAATCATCGGCGAAACGATCGAAAATTTTTCCTTCTACTACAACCGTGGTTATCTGGATTACCGGAAATCCGTCATTGAAATGCGTGAACGGCCTGCGCTGGAGTGGAAGGGGCAAGGTTGCTACTTCGAAGACATCATGGGCCGCAAGTTCATCGATTGTCTCGGTGGATATGGAATTTACAGCGCGGGCATCCGGCATCCGAAAATACTCAAAGCTGTTGCGGATCAGCTGCAACGAATGCCTTTGTCCAGCCAGGAATTGCTGGATCCACTTCGCGGAGCACTGGCTAAATTGCTCGGAGAGGTTGCTCCCGGCGATCTGCAGTATTGTTTTTTCATCAACAACGGAACGGATGCCGTCGAAGGCGCGTTAAAACTTGCTCGCGTAGCAACAGGACGCACGAACTTCATCAGCTCTCTACGGGGGTTTCACGGCAAAAGCTGCGGCGCGCTGAGCTTGATGGGCAAATGGGAATACCGCGAACCGTTTCTGCCTTTATTGCCTGGAATTCATTTCGTGGAATTTGGCGATGCCGAGGCCGTGGAAGATGAATTGTACAAAGCTGATCAGACCGGTAAAGGAATTGCTGCGGTCATTATGGAACCGATACAGGGTGAAGCAGGCGCGATCGTTCCACCCGATGATTTTTGGCCGCGCATCCGGAAAGCGTGCAATGAGTATGGCGCTCTGTTAATTGCGGATGAAGTGCAAACCGGAATGGGACGCACAGGAAAAATGTTTGGTGTAGAACACTGGGATGTTGTTCCGGACATTCTGTGCATGGGTAAAGCTCTGGGTGGTGGAGTGATGCCGCTGAGTGCTTTTCTTTCGACGCCAAAAATATGGCAGATCCTGGAGGATAATCCTTTCATCCATACTTCCACCTTTGGAGGAAATCCACTGGCATGCGCAGCCGGTATAGCTGCGGTCAATGTCACGCTCGAAGAAGATTTGCCCGGTCAGGCAAACCGCAAAGGGAAATACTTGCTCGGTGAATTGATAGCCTTGCAAGTGAGATACGATCGACTCATCAAGCAATCCCGTGGAAGAGGATTGTTGCTTGGGATGGAATTTCCCAACACCGAAATTGGCTACAAGGTTGTTTCCGGGTTGTTTAAACGGAACGTGCTTGTGGCAGGAACACTCACGAATTCAAGAGTTGTCCGTTTTGAGCCGGCATTGAACATTGCCGAACCGCTGATGGATGAAATCCTGGACCGCTTAGAGGAGACGTTAAAGGAAATCGACCGCACTGTGGACAAGATTGAGCCGGAAGAAGATTAAACTATGGACCGCAGGCGTCCCGCCGGCATTATGGACCGCAGGCCTCCCGGCCTGCTCTTGAAGCGAGCAAAATGAAAGCACTGATACTGGGCGCCGCGGGCGCGATGGCTTCGGTTGTCATCCGTGATCTGCTGGAGTTTGTTCCTGATGTCCGCATCACCGCGGCCGACCTGAGGGAACCTAACTTTCAGAACCGCCGCATCCGAAACAGCATGATCGATGTGCGCGACGTTCAGTCTACTAAACAATTAGTAGCCGGGCATGACGTGGTGCTGAATTGTGTGAATTACTACTTCAACGTGCCGATTATGCGTGCAGCCCTGGAAGGACACGTGCCGTATTCGGATCTCGGCGGTCTGTATCATGGCTCGCAAAAACAGTTCGAATTAGACGAATCTTTCCGCAAAGAAAAAGTGACGGCGGTTCTTGGTATGGGATCCACTCCCGGCATTACCAATGTTATGGCTGGAGTCCTCGCAGGAAAAATGGATACGGTCGATGAATTGCATGTGCGAGTGGGATGTTTTGACGCTTCCGCTTCCGGACCTTTACCGGTGCCTTATGCGCTCGATACTGTGCTCGATGAATTTGCTCTGGAACCGATGGTCTTTCGGGCCGGCGAAGCTGTTGCTGTTCCTCCCATGAGCGGAGAGGAGACGATAGACTTTCCTGATCCGGTGGGAAAAATGCAGGCGATTTACACGCTGCATTCCGAAGTCGCGATGTTCCCTCGCTCTTTTCCATCGCTTCGAGAAGCCAGCTTCAAAGTTGCTTTTCCGGAAGATTTCACAAACAAGATGCGTTTTCTTGTTGAACTCGGATTTGCCTCGCGTGAAAAAATTCTGCGCGATGTTTCTCCGCGAGAAATGTTGATCGCTTTAACCGCCAAACAACCGGCGCCCGATGCTGAGCCAAAGGATTGTGATGTGATTCGCGTTCACGCGAAAGGTGTTAAAAACGGGAAGCCGGTGGAAGCGATGGCGGAATCGATTATTCTGCCGCATCCCGAATGGAGAGTTGCAGCCGGTACACTTGATACGGGAGTTCCTCTTTCGATTGTCGGTCAGATGCTGGCAAAGCGTGAGATCAATGCGCCGGGAGTATTGTGTCCTGAAATCGCTGTGCCTGCAGAAAGATTTCTACAGGAACTGGCGCGCCGGGGTATCACGGTTCGATTCGAAATGCGTTGACTTCTCCTCCTCTCGCGTGGCATCATAGCCAGACAGGGGGGCTACTACAGGAGGACGTATGCAGCAATCTCGACTCATCACCATTGGTCGCAGGATTTTGTTTTTACTCATCTTAGTAACTTTGGCATGTAACGCGCCACGACAAGAATCAGGAGAAAGAAAGAAAGTCTGGAGTGGCAAATCCTTTGCAGCGCAAACAGAGGTAAAAGCCGTGCCTGAACCCGCTGCGGCTCCGGGATTTGATTCGGAACGTGTCTGGAGCGGTCAAGATGATTGGGAACCAGCGGTAGCGGCGGATCCCAGCTCCAGTTACGTTTATCAGATGACAACCCGTTATTCTGGTCCAAAAGCTTGTAACGGATGCCCGTTCCCCGTAATTATTTTCCGGAGCTCTAGCGACAATGGTGTGACCTGGGGAGCCGATAAATTTCTTGCAATTACAAAGAAGTCCCAGAATGACCCTCAAATTGAAGTCGGCACGGATGGATCTATTTTCGCTCTGTGGCTGGATTAATACAATCCTGGCGTCAAGTTTACGAAATCCACAAACCGCGGAGTGACCTGGTCTACTCCTTTTGCTTTCACCGGAAGACAGAAAACTCCGACCTGGTCCGACCGGCCAATCCTTGCAATCTCGCCCAGTGGTCAGGATGTTTATGCTGCGTTCAATGCAAGCGACAGTTATGTGGCAAGCTCGCATAATTTTGGAAATACATGGTCATCGAATG